>JAZOUT010000117.1:0-76167 GCA_045658305.1 Candidatus Aphodosoma sp.
TTGCTGTAACACTCGTTCCCGAATGAATTGTAAATACAGTAGTTCCCGAACGAATTGCTGTCACAACCGTTCCCGAACGAATTACCATCACAATAGTTCCCGAATGAATTGTAAATACAGTAGTTCCCGAACGAATTGTATCTACAGTAGTTCCCGAACGAGTTACCATTACAACTGTTCCCGAACGAATTGTTGTCACAACTGTTCCCGAATGTATTATAAGAACAATAGTTACCAAATATATTTTCCATTGCCCCATTGACAAAGGTGTTACCCATACAAAGAGTTCCGAAACTATTACCTATTTGTACAAGGTTCATCATATCTTCAATACTATTGCATGTTGAAACAAAAACAGTATTATTTAGATCAACAGCAAAAGAAGATTGATTTACATTTGCTTTAATTTGATTAAGTCCACACAAATGAATAATACCCATACCTGCAGAAGTCAAATCCACGCCCAATGAATTATCTTCAACATTACCGTCAGCACCAATCACAGAGAATGTATAGAGAAATTTACTATCGTTCGGATCAATAGCATATCCATCTGGAAGTGCTGGTAGTTCCTCCATCGCTTGACCTACATATTTGCCATAAAAAGCACATTCATCTTCACTTGGATCTTCTTTAGTGGCAATAATCAAAGAACGTTTGAATTGCACATTCTTGAAGTCATAACAACATAGGTTATTATACTCATCTTCAAGTTCCCAAATAACACCTTTACCAGGTGTTTGTTCCTCATGTACAATCTCCATTACAGGGAATTGATTAGTCATTGCTTGCCCCATTGCTGCAATATATATCACATTAGGGATAAAATCTTCGCCCTCTTGTAATTCCAAATGCGCAAAATAGATTTCAACCGCCATGCCTTGCACGTTACTTGTGAACTTATACGGAAACCCTTCGTATGTGCTATCGTTATTTGATACTGGAGTCAAATCCATTGCTCCTAATTCTGGGAGCGTAACGGTCCATTTTTCACCACCATCACTCGCCCATGCGAATTTAGCCGAATCATTATCTAATGAGTATTTAAGTTTCCAAGCTGCCAAATTAGCATGCGCAAAATAGCCTTCTGTGTCACGTGCAGAATGCAACGCTTTGGCATCTTCTGACAGCTGATTAACATCGGTAGCCATAACAAGGATATCGAATGGGTGTCCTGCACTGCGAACATTAGCATTGTTGTACACTGTAGTTTCGTAGTCTATTATACGATACCATGTGCCAGGCGACAACGCACTATTATCTCGGAGTTGTTTTAATTCTGAATAAGTAACACGAATAACTCCGTTTGAGTAGTCTTTTATTGTCTCTTCAAGGATGACAATTTTAGCGTGAAGAGCGATAAATATTTCTTTCAGTTTGTTCCAAAACAATTGTAACCCTGAATAATCTAAAAATGATGCCATAATTTTTGTTATTTGCGTTTCTTAGTTACTTTTTTACTACGAGCAAAGAGTTTACCTTGTACTGCGGTCACATTGGCTGTTTGTACTGGATGCTTACTCTTAGCAGCTGCTTTGGGAAGCGGATATGGTACAAGTGGCATTGGCGTAGCGTTCTTTGAATTGAGGATTGTTCCCATGAGCTTAATGAGTGCATTGAATTTTGGAATTAGAGGTTTGAACTCAACTTCGGTGAGATACTTACCTCCCCTATAGTATTTATTATCCAAAGATTTAGCAAGATAAAGATTCTTTTGATGGATTTTGTTGAGTTGATATGCGATATATTCTTCAAATAATCGAGCAAAAATTTCATTACGCTGCGCCCAATATCCATCCCAATCTACACGTTCAAGAGTGAAAGGATAATCGACTATTTCGTTAACTAATGCACGAAGCGAAGAACCTACATTATCCAACAGTGGTTTGCTGCCAGACATTGACCCTCCTGAAAGAGCTGAATATGTTTTGTGTTGGTCAATGTAACGCCCAAAGTTATAATCGAGAGCATGACCATACTCATGAGCAAATGAACCTGCTCCTTTTGTTTTGGTTAGGTTAATCATATTCATGCCTGGTTCGTAATGCGCCAACGCTCGACCATATCCTCTTGCACCAAAAGCAATGCCTATCATGCGATTGAAACCGATATTTTGACTCTTGAATAACCATGCAAGAAAAACCAATGAATCATTCGCAGCAATAAGATTATCGTAGCGTTCGTCATTTGAGAGCCAATTGCCAAATTCAAAACCTTTGAGATTATACTTGCTGACTATTTCATAAGGATTGATGTCATTTGGCGATGTTTCACTATGAGATAAAATGGTGTTTTTGCTTTTTTTTACTATATGACTTTGTGCATACAAATCTGCACGTCCACCTTTTGCAATTGTAGTTGATGTGTCAACTATTTTTTTTCTTACTTTTTGCATGATTTACGAGTTTTAGTTGTACGTTTGGTTGTTTTGCGTTTTGCTGTTCTCTTTTGTGGGTGGCGCAATCGTTCCTCATTAGGACGAAGGGCAGCTTTAGGTTGTAGTAGTCTCATAGCTGTTTTATTATTATAAATATTAACGATGATTGTAATAATAGTTGGCCGCTTTGAATATACCAACAAAGAATATGATAAGCCAGGTGATGATACCTGAGTAGTAAAAGAACTGTTGCCAGACAGTAAGTGGTGCATCAACTTCAGTATATATTACTTCCGGAACCTGAATAGTATCGCACAGTACAATGACTTCTGGTAATTGTTGAAGTATAAATAATAATGAGTCACGATTGGTAGGATGTGGGGTTATAGATAAAGCAGCGCAGCCTGCCTCGATAGGGATGCTCGGATTGTGGGTGGTGGCTATCTCCTCGGTAAGAGGCAGGGGCGTTGCAAGGGCAAGATATTGCAAGTCAGCAAGGGCAATAGGTTGCTCAACACGAACGTGAGGCAACTGGATAGTGTCTTGAATTTCGTGTGAGATGGTGGCCGTCTTTAATTCAGGGTGACGACGTAAAAGTTGATTAAGTCGGTACTGCGCTGAGCATGCCGAAAATAGAATTGCGATTGTAAAGAATAAAATTATTTTTTTCATGTTATATAAAGATGTTTATTTTGTTTCTATAAAAATGATATAATCAGGAATTACTTTTTGTCTTTAGCGGAAACAGATACATTCCAGGCAAACCATTCGTTCGCATCTTGTAGTTTTTTCCTAAATTGTTTCAATTTTTTAATAGCCTCTGGATCGAGGTTCTTTTTCTCCGTCAATTCAGTTGTTGAACGAATAGCCGTACGCAATTTGCTTTGCAAACGATTTGCTTCTGCAATAGTGAGCGATACAGGTTGTTTTGCTGTTTTGCTTTTTTTAGTAGTTTTTGTTGCCATAGTTTTTGGGTGGTTTTATGGGGTTAGTATGAAAAGTATTTAGTTGGGTTTTGCATCCCGAAAGAGTTTTTGACTGTGAGATGTAAGTGTGGACCTGTAGAGCGTCCGCTATTGCCTGTATAGGCGATTATATCACCTTTGTGCACTAATTGACCATTGCGAACTGTAGCTTCATCGAGGTGAGCGAAGCCGACGCGTAGATCGTGGTCCTTAATGTCGATAGCGACTTGTAGTCCGCCTGCATCGTTGGAAACAACATATCCAATAGTGCCATCGGCTGGTGCCAGGATTGGAGTACGCATTGGAGTAGCGATATCGATGCCGTTGTGGTTAGTCGATGCGCCAGTGGTTGGCGATGTACGACGTCCGAAAGGTGATGTAATGCGATATTTTTTCGCTGTTGGGTTGATTAGAAATGATTTGTACATAAACTTTTTGATTAGAAATGTAACGACAATAGCAATGAGAAGTATGCCTACGGAGATAGATGCAATTAGAATGTTTTTGTTTGCATGTATCATAAATAGAATAGTTAAAGATTAGTCAATATCAAGTACAACGAGTTTTTCTATCTCTTCCAAAGAAATAGCCTCAGAACTTCCACCTGACGACGAACCAATATCAACACGTTCAATTTTAGGGAATGAGTCGAATGGGATTATTCGATAAATACAATTCTTCTCAAGTTCAATTTTTCTTGTTGCACTACTATCATAATAATACGTATAATTATGATCATTCCAGAAAAACAAATCGCCAACAGAAAGATTTTTTATTCTGTTATAATAGTCTATATCATCTTCAAGAAGCAATATATCTTTTGCAGTTATTACATGTATAATTTTACTCTCTAATACGTTTTTTAATACTAAATTCTCATCTTCAATCCCGTTTTTCCACCAATATTCCACTACTCCATTGTCGGTTAATATACCAACCGTTTTGCCTTTTACACGAATCTCAAATGGCACTGAAGCACACGCCTCAGCTATGCTTGCGTATGTACCATAATAGTAATCCACATTCGCCGTTGGATTTACTATTTTTACTTGTTGTGATATATCAAATGCCATATTATGCTAATGTTATCGTTAATGTTACATCCATTTCTGCTGCCACCTCGAAAGTATGCACCTTGTATTTTGTTGTTGTAGATCCAATTGTATAATCTATCTCACTACCTGCCACAAATTTAGAAGTGATTGTTTCGTTGTTGCTTGTTACCGCTTTGCTTATCTTAATTGAAGATGGCAATGCAATGCAAAATTTCTTACCCTTAAAAGCATGGGTTATTGTTTTTGAATTACTCCAATGTATTTTTGCAGTGTTACCATCAACGCCCATAGATTGAAGTTCACTTTGTGTTGATGGTGTACTACCTATAATTGTATTAAAAAACACTTTATATAAAAACAACAATGACGTTGATGCAGTTCTTGCTGTTGCAACTCCAGCATCAGTCACATCACCACATGTCAGTGTAAATGTTGTATTGCTTTTAATTGCAGTTGCTGGAGTATATGTATAACTACGACTATCTACAGCCAAATCATCTACAACAGCATTCGCACCTTGTTTAATTGCAATTGATAGAGGACTTTTATTTAATGCCCACGAGAAACTTACACTCGAAATTGCAGAGCCTACCTCATAAGTGCCACCGCCTGTAAACGACGATATACTAACCGCACTATAATAAACTTTATTTATCAATTTATCAAGTGCAATACCTACATTATCCACTCTATGCTCCGATGCTATCTCTCCAGAATATTCAATATCGTAAGCATTAACACTATCATTCTCTCGTAAGCGTCCTAATATAGAGTCAAATTTTACTGCCATATACTATTAATATTTATAAGTGTAACCTGATGCTTGTGATGGGGCAAACAAAAAACCTTGCAAACCATTTGGATATTTGCGCTGATATTGAGTTGCACCATCAATTGATACTTTTTCAATAAGAATAATACGCCATATCGACTGTTCTTCTACTGGAACAGCTGGTGTTATTGTTGCGCTACGATCAAGATAACAAAGATATATTTTATCGCCAGAATCAATGGTAAGATCTGCCGATACTGTAGCTGCAAGAAGTTCTGATGAAAATGGGGTCATTGTAATTAAATTTTTATGCTTTTATACCATGTGTTGCTAATCGCGCTAAAATAGAATCTACTACACCTTGCAATTCAAAAGATAACCATGAATAACTTTCATCGTCCATCCATTTTGCAAGGGATTCTCCGTATTGGTCAGCAAAATAATTTGCCACTCCTACAAATACACGATCACTCGAACGATTATATTCATAGTATATCGAAGAGTTACGAGTAAACATATTTACTCCTTTCATGTCTGCATACAACGCTTCTGCAATACGCTTGATTTCAGCACCTTCTACATCTGTGAGCGTATTACCCCAGTCTGTTTCTTGAGGTAATTTGCCTTTATTACCTTCTGTAGCTGCTTTTTTGCCTTGTTTGCGACCTACGAAGTAAAGTGTTATGATTAACGCAATTAGTATCACAACTATAATGCTTATGGTTATTACTGTTGTTTTAAGGGATATTTTCATGCTCTTGATTGATTGAATGTTCTAATGGTGTGGTAATAAGATTAAATCTTCTGTGGCAATCTGTACGATAACAAGCGAGCTCTTCAAGTGCCGATACACGTCTATCAAGATATTCAAGACGTTTATACAACACATTATCTACTTCAGCCGTAGCCGAAGCTGCTGCTTTCGACGCATTAGCTGCAGCCTCTTTGCGAATTGCTCGCAAAGAGACAAACTGAGCTATATTGCTACTTGAGCAAATTACTGTTACCACGGATAAGATAATTTCAAGTGTTGTCATTTTGATGCCGATGCCGCAAGAGCTTTAATGTTATTAAAATTTGCCTCGGTACAAATTTTCTCACCAAAAATAAGTTCACAAGCTGCTTCTGTTTTTGATCCAAATTTACCATCAACGACGAGCTTTTTACTGCCATTTGGCTCTAACAATGGATTTAGATAGGTTTGCAATGCTCTAACATTCGCTCCTCCAGAATTACGTTTCAACGGGAAACGATCGTCGGTATATTTACCGCCTACTCCACCATTTTCCAATTCTTCAGAACCAGATACGTCTTTACTTTTTCCAAAAAAGAATAAGAAATAGACGAATAGTGCAGCGACTACCAATCCTGCACTTACGATGATTATAATTTTACTCTTTTGCGTCATAATTACTTGATTTTTTTGTAAAAGATAAATAACAAAACTCCTACTACAATCGGAATACTAAGTCCAAGAGCAAGATTTAATGCGCTATGTGTAGGTATTTCAACATTAATATCTACACCTCCAATTGAATTACTCTCCTTCATAATTATTTATATTTTGAAGTTAATACTACAGCTGCAATTGCAATCACAGCCAAACAAGTCAATACTCCAACTTTGAAGTATCGCTCAGCCCAATCAATGATTTTTTCGGGATACTCACCTTGTGCGGTTGGATTCGCTAGTACAGGTTGTTGCGATGGGTCAACGAGTTCTCCATTGGCATTAAAACCTACATGCTGAGCATACCACACAGGATCACTCAAGCGTTTTTGTTCTAGAAATTCACGTTTTGTCATAAGTCAAATTTTTATTTATACACATCAGGCATCTGTCCTGTATAACCAGGAATAACATCGCCTGCTTTTTTGTTAAGCACCGACGGATTGTCTTTTACTGCTTTATAAGCATTATAAAAAGCATCAACCTTCGGTTTCATTTCTTTGTACACCTTTCCAGTCTTACTGCAATAAGATGGTTTAATCAAATGCCATGACTGTTTGTCCATTCGTGGCAACAAAGTATTGCTGTCTTTTTTTGAGTAACGCAATCCAAACAAATACATTTTTGCAGGACTACTTGTATAGGCTTTGAGTGTATCCCAAATCTTAGCATCATGATAGTTTCCGCCTTTCATATCGCTATATAAAGTTGTAGCATTACTATCAATCTGAGTCTTGAGAGTATTATCTTGTTTTTCCCATTTTTCATCAGGGGTCAAGGCGTTATATTGAGCAAGAGCTGTGTCATAATTATTTTTAATCTTCTTTTGCTCGTTTTCATAAGCAAGTTGTTGTTCCAACTTTTTTGCATCCTCTAACGCTTTTTTCTGCAAAGCCAATTGTTTTTCTTTTTCCTCGTCAGAAATTTCGGTGTTAGTGATGATGTCATTAATCGCTGTTTCGGCTTTCGCCTGTGCTCGTTTCACCTCTGCTTCTGCTTTAGCTTTGTCTGCTTCTGCATTACTTCTATTAGCATCTGCTTGTTCTTTTGCCGAAGGTCGCTTTAATAGGAAATAAGCCAATACGGCTATTACCAATACAATGAAAATGTACTTTAATTTATCCATGATCTATTTCTTTTTAGATTTGTAAATAAAATAACCTACAGCAACTACTACCAAAGCTGCAACGATATACAAAACATTTTTATTTGGGTTATCACCCTTTGATGCTTTTTGTGGCGTAGATTGCACAATAACAGTTTTATCCTCTACTGTTTCTTTTGCAGGTACTTGATATCTATTTGACGCTTCATCAGATCCGCCCTCTGCCTGTGCAGGATTTTCTTGCATAATAGTTGGTTGAGTAGGATCAACAATAGTTCCCATTGTCGTTTCTTCTCTAGCTGTAGAAGTCTCTATTTCTGCGAGAGGAATAGGAACAATAATAGGTTTAACCTCTGTTTCTGCAAAAACTACATTACCTGTTGACACTGGTATAATAGTACGATTTGGAACTATCGAACCATTTACGCGTGGTGTCAATGTTGTAGATTGTGAGGTCATAGCTGTTGATGCTGGTTGTGTTACTATAGTTGATACTGGAGCTTTATTCCCCATATCCAATACTGTCGTAGTTGCTTTTGTTGGAACTGTCGTAGTTGCTTTTGTTGGAACTGCCGTAGTTGCTTTTGTTGGAGTTGATGTAGTAGTTTTTGTTGCACTTTTCGTAGGCGTAGCTGTTGCAGACAATTGGTCTGTCACTTTTTGAGCTACTGCCAAATTCACATTGCTACTACTCATTAATGCGGTTGTTGATTTTATTGGTGTTGCCATACTATTTGGTATTTTGATTAATAATTGTTTTGCTGATTCCGAACCTCTATCTGCTGCCAATTGCAACGACAAACGCATATTGTTGTCAATTCGTGCTTTTGCTTCTGGAGCATTAGGATTTGTTGCAATAATTTTCTGCATCGAACGACGAATATCTCGCAATGAATATGGCTGCGAGCCTGCTACCCTTTTGAATGCATAAATGTCTGCTTCCACTTCAGATCCTCCTCGAGTACGTATATGTCCCTCCTCATGAGCAAGCCAATACTGTTGCTCGAGAGGAGTTAATTTATTCCATACCGAATCGTTCAGCGTAATCACACCAGTCTTGATGTTACACTTTGCTGGATTTTGCGGATTATCAGGAAAAATAGGTACATGCTTTATGGTGATATTCATCGAAATCTTTATTGTTATTATTTTTTACCAAACATAAAGAACATGCCCACAATAAGAAGCAATACGACAACACCGCCTACAATCCAAAGTATTGTAGATTGTTTTTTAGCATCTGCTTTCGCCTGTTCTTGTTGCGTTCTCAAATACTCTTGTTCAAGTGCAGCTACTTGTTCTGCATTTTGCTGACCATTGAAACTTGTTGCAAATCCACTCAATGCACCTCCAACAGCCGACACCCAATTAGTCCAACCATTTCCAGCAGCATTTTCTTCTGAATTGGTTGTATTGAAAAATTCAACCAAAAAATTTGGATTTGCACGATATGCCTGAGCTACATCATTTAATGTTGGCTCTGGAGTCTCTACTCCGTGTTTAGAGAGGAGCAAACGTGTTTTTTCTGGATTGTTTGCTATACGATTTTCTACGTCTTGAAGATATATGTTATTCATACTTTTTTCTTTGTTAAAGAAAATGTCCTCCTCCTGGTGATTCGGGAGGAGGACATCTCATTATTAAACCTTTAATCTAATACTATGAACTTTTAGCTGATTAGTAGTTCATTTTTGAAGCTACGTTGATACGACCTTCTTTGGCTTTACGTGAAAGTTCAAGGTCACGGTTTTCTGAAGCACCCATCAACATAGTGATTTTGATGTTTTGACCAGCAGGGATGCGATAAAGAACCAAACGCAATGGAGAGAGTTGCAAATCTTCTGATTGGCAATCTACTGTAGCCATTTTTGCGTTTTGTGTGTTTTCGTCAACATAGTTCGCTGGAGTGATGTTGCGAAGGTTTTCACCACCTGCAAATGGAGTCACTGTGCGGTGTTGGAATGGGTTGTCAAGCATACCTTCTTCCGACACTTTCACAATCATAGTGTGCACGCGAGTAGCGCATTGTTTTGTGTAAGACAAAAGTTGTGAGATTTTGCTTGGGCTACCTTTGATGACGATTTTTTTCTCGTCTTTTGTTTGTTCACCATCTTTAGCAATGAAGTCAACTGCAACGTTTTGTTCTGCTGAAAGAAGTGCTGCATCGTTATAGTGAGCAGGACAAAGAGCTACAACTGCATCTTCTGCACCTGTATTTTTGAGTTCAACAGAGAACGAACGTTTTGAAGCTGTCTCATTAGCGAAAGAGCTTGATGATTCAAAATCGAGAGAAAAGTCGCCTGCGCCAGTATATACTGCGCCGTTTGCATTACGATCGAACGATTGTTCGAGTTCTTGTTCTGAAGGATTAAATTGTGCCATTTTCTTTGTGTAATTTTAATCTGTTAATAAAATACTTCTTGTTTGATTGTTATTCAGCAGCTGGTTTTTCTGCTGCTTCAACTGTTTTTGGTTCTGCTTTTGTCAATTTGTAAGCTACGAAACCAACGAGTGCCAATGTAACGATAGCTACGATAGCAACGGTAGATGTTTTTGAAAGGAATTGCATAATTTTAATTAGTTTTAATTGTTATGAATTGAAGAAAAGAAATTATCTTTGAAAAGCGAGTACAAAGATACAACCTGTCAATAGCGTGGTTTTCACTTTCTGCAACTTTCTATAACTTTCTGCAACTTAATGTAGTTTTCTGCAACTTTCTTCAACTTTCTATAGTTTTCTGTAAAATAATAAAGAGAGGCCTAATTGGTCTCTCTTTATTGTTTTACCTCTATCACATATTTCTCACACAAGTATTTCACTGCGCCTGGCGATAATAGTTTGTCGTTTGGATGATAACCATATTCGCACAATACACTATAGTTCTCCTGGCACCACTGCCGTAAGGTTGCAATAGATACGCCTGCTGCTCGTGCTAGTTCGCACTTGTACATTGCTTTGTATCTATTGGTCGAATGTGAGTCGTTCATAATAGTGTGGGTTTTCTTGTGCTCGTTGGTTGATTCGTTTTTGTACTTCCATTATCTCTTTATATTGTAAGAGGTCTTTTTTGCGTGATGATGGGTTGTCTTTGGTTCGGAACAGGATGAGGTCGGAGAAATAGGGATAAAACAGTGGTGGGACGCGTGTGAATCCATGGGCGATGTAGAAGATATCGAGCTCGAGCTGGCGTCGAGCAATGAGGAGTTCTTCGAGGGCGGCGTTTTTGTCGCCGATGAAGGTTTTGCAGTCGTCGAAGATGAGGATTCCTTGTTTGAAGTATTTGAGTCGTTCGACTGTGTAGCCTCGACGGATGATGTGGCGTTGTCGGTCGTGAAAGAGGAAGTCTTGTGGTGTGGCGAGGTTGTTTTCGGGCAGGTCGGTCCACTCTTCGACGTGGGATGTGACGATGAGTGCGCGTTGTGGCGAGGAGTCGAGTATGTGGCGCAGCATGGTGGTTTTACCTGTGCCGTTGGTGCCTAGTATTATGGTTAGTTTTGCGGTTCGTGCCATATTCTATTCCTCCTCTTTTTCTTCTTTTTTCTCTAGGGCTTTTGCTTTGTCTTTCAACTCGCGTTCGAGGCGTTTCAACTCTTCTTCACGTTGGTCGAGTTGTTCTTGTCGGAGGTTTTGTTTGCGGAGGGCGAGGGCGTGTGGCACTTGTGAGCCGTAGATTGTGAGGACGAGTATGAGGACCATGACGCCTGGTGGGATATCGTCGCCTCGGAGGGCCATGTATTCGGTGAGGGCGGCTTCGAGTTCTTCGCGCTGTGAGTCGGTGGCTTTGAACTCATCGGGGCTCTCTTTGGCTATCATGCCGAGGGTCATTGGTATGGTGGTGTCGATGACGGCGGCTATCATGCGTCCGCCAGCTCCTGCAGCTGCGCGTGTGGCTGTGGTGTCGAGCTTGCCTGTAGGCATATCCTCTTCGAGTGGTTCAAGCGCATCGAGTCCTTCAGCTATGTCGAGGTTCATGTCTTGCTTTGGTTGGTTGAACTCTTCGATGAACGATGCGATATCGCCTGTGGGGTAGTTGCTGTTCACTGGGCTGTTGTTGTTGGTTGGTGCTCCTATCATAATCAAATTGTGAATTTACCTGTTAGTATTTGTTCTACAAATTCGGCGAGCGGAATAGAACGGACTTGACGGCACAAGTGGTCTTCGATGTCGAATGTGCATAGGGTGATGTATGCTTTGTTTGCCATGGCTGTTATGACTATGGCTGCATAATTTTCCATTCCTTCTAGTTCTACGTTTCGCAATACTTCGCCTATTTGGGTCTCGAGTTTTGGTAGGTTCTCTTTTATCATCGGGATGAAACTCTTTATCACCGATGCTTGTATTGCATTGCCTAATCCGCTCATTTGTTACCTCCTCCATTTAGGAACTGTTTCCAACCTGATACTGTCACGCCTGATAGTTCTTCGATGTCGCGGTCGCGCAATACCCATGGGTAGAACCATTGTGTGAGTCGTTCGACGGTGTAGCGTAGGAACATTTTTTGTAGCAAGTCGGCTATGGTGTCGTTGGTTTTATACTCGTCGTTCAATCGCTCTACTGTCACGCGCATCATATTGTGGATCTGTGCTGGGATGTGCATCACGTGTTCGTCGGCTGCGAGTGGGCGTTCTACTTCTACTGATACTTCGCGTACTTCGGGTTCACGATTTTCTAGTGTTTGGATCTGAGCTTGGTAGGCTGAGAGTTGTTCTTCGAGCTCGGCGATGCGTGCTGTGGTGCGTTCGTGCTGGAGTTGTGCAGCTTGTTGTAGCTCGGTGTGTTCGGCTGCCAGGCGCGAATGGTCGGACTTGATGGCGCGTAGTGCTTTGAGTTCTTCGCTGTCGGTGTGCTCTGATTCGAGGGCGTCGAGCAGGGCAATGATGTTGGCTTCGGAGCCTGTGTTTTCTGGAAAATGAGTCTTGAGTCGGTCGTAAGTCTCTTCCGACATTGAGAATGTTGCGGTTTTTCTTGACATAATTGTAATTTTTTAGTGATTATTGTTGTGTATATCAATTTTTTGCATTAACTTTGCATCATATTATTTGACATATTAGTTTTTCATCCTTGTGCGATAGTGAGAGAGAAGACTTAGTTCATGACCCGTCGGTGAAACTCCGCACGTCCACTTGTTCGGTAGTGGTAGTAGTAACTATTTAGCCCCGCCTGCGAAGACAGATCAACGATTTATCATCTGTTTAGTTGTAAGTGATGTAGGGACGTTGTAAACCTATACTGGCATCAGGCGGTTGCCAGCTCTGGAAAACTACTTATTTTGAGGTAAGACTATTTTTTAGTTTTACCTCTTTTTGTTTTCATTCCGACCTCCCATAGTAGTTCATTATTCCTTAAATCACGACGTGGTTGTGCTGTTTTTACTTCCCAAAAATGTCTCACGTTATCATAAAGTAGTTCTATACTCACAGTATCAGAATCTCTATCTTTATTGAGTTTTACTAATAACAATGATGATCCTTGATTGCTACGTATTTGAGAATAGTTATCTACTACCATTTTAACATAATCCAATGGAGTCATTGCCAATCTATCTAATTCTGTTATATGATATTTAGCAATATGCTTAAAATGATTTGCATTAACCATTATATCTGCTGCTTTTACTCGTGCTAGTTCTGCAATACTACGTCTAATTCTACCTACCTTCACGTATCCATCAAAGGTAAATTGTTTCTTATCCGTTCTTTTAATCTGTTCTAGTTTAGTATTTTTCTTTTTCATATAATAATTTTTTGTATTCTTGAAGAGCCCAGGCTACTCCATCCTTAAAACCTCTAATTAAACCTTGATCATAATCAGCCCAAGAAGCTACAGGGTGTTTCATTTTTTTTAGACGAAATTCAGCATTTTTTATAGAGTGATAATGAACTCTGCTTTTGCGAAAAATACCTTCTTCCAATGGTACTATTCTATCTATTTCATCAATTGTATAACCCAACTCTTCTAAGCGCAATAATTCCGTTGCCCTCACATATTTTCTTTTTTTCTCGATTGTATAAAAATAATTGATTTCTCTCCTTGCATCAGAAATCAATTCTGGTGTTAATTGGAGGAAAAAAATTTGTTTTTGTCTTTTATTCTTACGACACTTTTTCATATAGATAATTTAACTTGCCTGTAACTTGCCCAATAACTTGCCACCTTTCTCGCTACACTCTACAAACTACTGATTTATAATATTGTACTCCTTTGTAAACATTGTGTAAACAACAAAAAACATACTGTGTGCAACTTGTTACTGATGTGTACAAAATTGTATGCAATGTGTACAAAATTGTGTGCAATGTGCACACCGAACGAATCTCTTTGTTTGCCGACGGTGTACAACACAACACACAACTGAAAAACAACAATACAAAAAAAAGAGTTATAAAAATTTGCCAGAGCCTCAGAGATCGTTTGTTTTTCCTACGAAGTTTTTTTTACCGTGAAGCGAGCTTATCAGTAAAGCTTCATCCTTGGCGGATGTTTCCCTACAAAGTTATAAAAACCAATTGTTTATAGCAAATTTTTTTGTCGATTTTCTGAATTATGGGTAATTTTACGGTTGACTCCGTAAGATTACGGATAGTCCGTAATGTTTTTACCAGTCAACACAATTTTGTAACCGCATTTGTAACTATTTTGTAACCGAGTTGTAACCTTACAAATTAATCTTTATTAACTCTTTACCATTTTAGGTTACAAGGTTACAAAATAATTGTAATATTTTGGGGTTACAAAGGGGGAAAGTTGAAAAGATGGGGAAGATGAATCGATTTGATACCCCACCGCACGCGAGTGCGGCGTGTTTTTGTTACCAATTCGGCGTGAATCTTGTAAATTCAAGCGCAAAATGCACAAAAAAAATGCCCCGACAACCAAATGTCGAGGCACACAAAAAAACTCCGCACATCCATCTAAAGGAGGTGCGGAGGGGGATTATATTATAGCTTCGCTAACATACTCTGCTATATCCATATCAGGCAATTTACTATCTTTCGATTTCACAGCAGCTACAAACTCTCTAGCTTCATCAATGCTCAATTTCCCTCGTTTTATAGCATAATGCAAAAAGTCATACGTTGTAAGATAAGTAATATTATTTTCAGCGCAATAATCTTTAATATCTTTCAAATTACTACTTCCTAATACATCATGATTGAATTTACAATATGCCATACAGGCACTCTCACCTTTACCCCTGCTACGGAGAAGCATAGCAAACTCCTTCATCATATCGCCTGTAGGATTAAATTCCACAATAGAAATATTTCTAAAGGTACTACTCATCCGATCAATATAAGATCTACAATCTTTAGATAACTCTTCGTGTACTTTAGAAAGAACTATATGTTTATACTCTGAGAAAATTTCAGGCAACTTATGCAATAACCCACCTTTATAGAAATGGATAACAACATCGGCATCTAGCAGTATCTTAGTCTTCTTCATTGGCACCTATTTGATTTAATAGTTCTACGTAATGACCCTCTGAAATCTTTTCATCATCAAATAAGCGTCGTGCAATAGTCCCAAAATCGCCAATAAACATATCTTCGTTACCTTTTTTATACAAAGATAAATCATATCCATGTTCTCTAGCCGATTGCATTGGCGAAACTGATTTCAACACTTCAAATTGCCCCTTCTTTAATAATTTTAATTTATCTAATCTCACCAAAAGAGCTAAACGCGACACTGAAAAATATTGTTCAAGACGAATAATAGTAGCCAACGAGATTTGTTTTTCTCGCAACTCTTCTGTAGGAATAATTTTATAAATTCCCTCTACTGGCATCAAAAATGCGCTCGCAAATAAATCGGCATTATATTCTTCTGGTGACTTTCCGTTAGTGCATAAATGTGGTTTGGGATTATCTTCAAGATAAAGGTGATATAATTCATGGGCAATTGTGAAATGTTGTCTGCCACGCATATTATTTGAATTGATCAACATAAATTTATAATCACCACACTTCAACGAAAGACCATAAGCATCTATAGACATAGGTCTATAAGCGGTCAATATGTTCTCCTTGCGCAATATGGTTTTCGTATGAATAGGTCCATCCAAACTCAACCCCAAATCAGAACGCAATTTTTTGGCCAAATTCTCAGCCTCATCCAAAGTAATTTTCTTTACACTCATTTATTCAACAACTTTTGCATTTTAAGATAATTTTTTACTAAGCCTTTGAATTGAGCTATTTGCTCAGCATCTTCTTGCGAAATATCGTTAATACGAAAAGCACAAATAATCAAATCCTCTTCTGAGGCTTGTTCATTAAACATAGCACTCAATTCGCAACCAAAAAAATCAGCAACTTTTTCCAAATGATTTAACGGCATTTCTCGTTCGCCTAACTCATAATTAGAATATGCAGAACGACCTATACCTAACAAACTCGCAATAACATCTTGGGTACATCCCGATGCTTCCCTGAATCTTTTAAGGTTCTGCGCAATAATCTCTTTCATAGTAGTTTCTTTAGTTTAGTAATTTAGTTAATGCGTGGCAAAGTTACAACTTTTTTTCAAAATATACAATATTTTGCCACACTTTATTTTCCATACATACAAATAATGCGCCACGATGGGCGCATTATCTATTATCAATAATCACTACACTACTTCTTCAGCGTCATCACATCGCCATACAGCTTGATGGCACCATCGAGGAGCGACACCACGCGCGAGCGGAACTCTTGCAACTCTCCTATCGAATTGAATTCGTAATATTCATCGCCAATGTTGAGCGAGAAATATGGTCGGTCGAGGTCATTGCCCAAGAAACGAGTTTCCATATCTATATCGAGGTCTAAAACTTTCTTTTTCATAGTATCAAAAATTTAATTAGTTTCACAATTCTGTTTATACCACTCCACAGCCTCTGTTCTGATAGCAATCCACTTCTCTTTCTCTTCCGAACGTAGTTCTATGCGATAGAACACATTTTCAACATCATGCCAACTATCCACCCAGCCTTCAGACGTATAGTGATATATGCTACTATTCTTTCCGCGCATATCCTCCAATCTCTCGAGATACTCCTCATAGAAAGGCTGACTCTTGAGCCAATCGCGATACTTTGGCGATGGATGTTTCTCTGGCACCACAGCCTTCAACCGATTGATAGTAGTATGCGCTGCCTCCAGTTCGGCAATCACAACATCGAGGTCAGTAGCATAAAAAACAAAATGATTAATCATACGCTCCATATCAATCCAAACATGCCCGTAGAGTTCTACGCTCAAACGACAATCCCACACCTTCATGCCAAGGCTTAAAGGAGCATCACGGCGGTCACTTTCCACAGTCCAAGCATCTATCACCTTCTCATAGCTCTCCCACAACTTAGCGCGTCTCTTGAGCCAAAGCTGCGCGTAGCGAAGTTCACCAATAATCACCTCAAGGTCCTCATACGGAATCAAGCAAGGCGAACCATTCAACCCACCGAACCAATAGGAGCAACGCATATCGACCATAAAGCGACCAGTTGCACTTTCCACCTTCACGTTACTTACTATTTTCATACCGCAAGCCCCTCCCCTGACTGAAGTTCTTGGATGTTGAGCGAGAAAGCCACGCCGTCAACGACGAACGACAACGAACGTTCGATGTGCGAAGCACTGGCAGAACCTGCCACCTTTGTTTGTTGGGAAACTTGCGCTGCGAGCGAGCGGAATAGATAGGCAATAGCGCGAGGATTCAATTCCCCCTCCTTGCCTGTGCGAAGTGTCAATTTTTTTTGTTTCATATCACGATAAGTTTAGCATTATAGGCAGAATACAAAATCGGCTGCCATTTCCGAGTCGCTAAACTTACCGTGATATTACTCCGAAGAGCCTATTACGTGGAAATGACAGCCGAAGCCGTATGATATGATATGTGTATCCTAAGGGGGAAAATAAAAAAGCCCCATTGAGAACCAATGAGCCATTATCCGAGACTCTCGCGGGTAACATCAGTTACAGTAAGTTTAGCGATGGCAAAGGTAGAACATTTTTTTCAATCCCGCAATAGGTCGCCACAATATTTAACAAAGTTTAACCTTTCACACCACCAAGGGCGTATGTTTTTTCCATTTTACCACCCTATTTTGCAAAAATTTTACAAAAACAGCACTCTATTAGCGATTTATCAGCAATTAAAGGGCGATATAAGAGCAATTTAAGAGCACCTATATTTGCTAATTTTGCCGAAATTAGCCAATATTATCTATTTGCAAAGCAAATCCATTGCCCTTATTTTTTCCACATAACAACCTATAGCATAAGCAATTATTCGTTTGCCGACAAATAAGCAAAAATCCCCACCCTTATTTTCCCTATTCCCTGTTCCCTATTCCCTACCTTCAAGCAACCCATGCCGACCAAGACTGCCACACCAGGCACAAAAAAATCCGCATCTCTTCGAGGGAGGTGCGGAGGAGGATTATTCGTCTATTTTATCTAATTTATCGGGCTTGGTTGGTTTTGCTCCTAAAACAAAAATACTTGCAACACCTAACAAAGTAGTAGTTCCTAAAATTGCTGCCAAAGTAATATGCCCTTTGAAAATCAAAAGAACAACTATTCCTAAAATACACAAGACTATCAAAAAGCCCAAAATCATACCAGTATTTTTCTGAGTCAAAGTGCGATTAACAATAATCGACTCCATACTCGTTCTATGATTGAGTTGTTTTTCTGACATAGAAATAATTCTATCTGCAGCTCCAGGTAGAATTTCTTCATAACCTCTTAAAAGTTCTGGAGGTGGTATTGGCCCACTAAATGTGGTTATTTTTGTTATTCCTGCAAGAATAATTTCTTGTTTGTCTTTAGGTAGGGTTTCGATCACCGTCCTCATCTCATCAGAAACAACCTCTGGTATTATTACTTCAGAATTGTCTGACTTTTTATTTGCTGACTGTTGTTTCATACTCCGAATTTATATAAGTTTAGACTATCACGAATATCATCACCTACTTCATTCCAATCAGAGCTCAAACTCTCCATATCACTCTTCCTTAAAAAAGAAAAATAAGAGCCACGACCCGACAAATTAAACAAATATAAAAAACCTCTGCAAAAAGGCTTGTTTAATCGATAATATTGCAGTTTTCGTTTCAAACGTCTATCTGCCAAATCTTCTCTTTTCATAATAGTTCCTCCAATTTACAATTAAATCATTTGGGGATGCAAAGGTACGAAGATATTTTCAAAAAAACAAACAATTGCATCTTAAAAATGTTTAATACAATTTGCATGCCATATCCCAACCTCACCATGTCACCTCATTCCTGAAGTGCGGATTGAGGTCTGCGCCGTGCGAACGGAGATAGATGCACTCTACTGTTTTGCCCTCGAGCTTCTTCAATATACGACCATCGGAGCCTCGTAGCTCGCGTGGATTGAGCTCCTCGAGATAGGTGCTATTAGCAATAAATGCACGAAGTTTCTCCTTGAAGCGTTGCGATGAGATGTTGCGTGCGCCTGTTTCGTTGACAAATGCAGTGAAAACTTCGTTTTTATGCAACAAACAATCCAGATTGCCCGACTCTGGCGAGAAATATACCTCTGCCCAATCTTTGAACATCACACCCATATTGGCTATGTTGATACGCTTGCGGACGTTCTCCATCGGTGGATCGAAGCGCGACACTCCAGCATCAAGCGTGCGAAGATAGAAACGGAGACAATCGATGCAGAAGTTTATGTCCTCGTTATACATTGCCTCGGTGTAGTCGGCATCGAATAGGTCGTAACCAAAATCGTCGGCCACCTTGCGCGTTTCGTTGTACAGGTTCTCCATGTTCTGGTGGTAGTAGTCGCTAAATACGACATACAACAGGCGTCGAGCTGTAGATGTATCGTCGCCCACAATCGGTGGTGGAAAGTTCGACGTGAAAGCGAAGTTCGGCGCATCCTTATAGTCAATCTCAAACGACTTATCGCCCTTCGGGTTCACCGACATATCGCCAGTAATCATAGTATAGAAGTAGTTGAAATCGAAGTTACGCGCTGCGTCGTCGATATTGATGAGGTCGGTGTCGGAATTGATACGATCGAGCAAGTGTTTGTTTTCGGTCAATCGAGTGTCGCGCCCCTGGAACGTGGCAATCTGCAATAGGTTGAGCGACTTGAGTGTTTTCACGAATAACGATTTACCCGAACCGCCTGCCGAAGTGTTTTCGTCGGTGAGTCGATTCTCCATCACCCAAAGTGCATACGCCTTACTGGCGAACTTATAGCGGTGGAGCAGATAACCAATGGCATATATCTTGTTGACAAGGTGGCGCGTCTGCTCGATAATCTCTTCGTTGGTCAATCGAGGGCCCATGATGCTGAATTTATAGTCGCGCATATATTGCTCGTTGAGTTCTGCCACGGCATCGACGCGCTGTTCGTACTCCTCACGCCAATACATGCGGCTGGCGTTGATGAGCATACGGAAGTAGTGCGAACGAGTATGCTTTATCTCAAAAGTATAGTTCTGATGTTTCAAATCTCCGTCGATGACAAACGATGGTTCGAGCTGCTTGAAGTCGTGAGGTATAATCTCCTGACTCCAGCATTTAGTCGATATCTCATCTTTGCGAGTAATCGATGTGTTGTCGGCTGTGACCACAGCTGCACAGTTGGCAAAGTAGAACGTGCGACTATTAGCGGTGGTTTTGGTGAAATCTACCTCAAGATTGTCAAGGTCGTTGGCAAGAGTGGTGCCTGTGAGCTTCGATTTTACAAACAACTCCTGAATAGCTGGGTCGATACGACGCTCGATAAGGTCGCGTTTCACGAAGTCACGAATCTGTTGAGGCGTATATTCTTCGATGATATAACGGTCTTTGCGAACGAATTGGACTGCTTTTGTTATAGGGTTGGTGAATTTATAGAATCCGTTGAGACGCAAATAGTAGAGCAACGATGTGAGGTTGAGCTGTAGGCGAGTGCCCTTCTCGGTATGCTCCTGACGCCAAAAGCGCGCCTGCTTGGCAATACGCATAAGGTCGCGTATCTCGGCAGCCTTTGGTCGCAACTCAATGAAATCACGCAAGTCTTTGCGTGGACGACCACGATAGTCTGGGTACGTAAGCATCCATTGTGGGAGTTCAACGGTGTAAAGCTCGAGGTAGCGCAACGCAAGTTTTGCGCCCTGCTCGCGTCCAGTGGCGTCGATATCGGGGATGTTATAGATGTTCTCTGCCATACGCGTGAGTTCTATCCAAAGCGACTCGGGAAAATCGGCAGTCTCGGAGTTGAGCCAAATAGGATAATAGCCCAATCCTGCCATGTTCATAGCATCACGTTCGCCCGAACAGATAACAATTTCGGGCAATTTCACTGGTTTGCGTTTCTTCTTCGCTCCTCCTTCGTCGAGTTCGTCGTCGTCGGCACGCTCATCGAGGAGTTCTTGATAGCGTTCCTTGATTTGTGATAATCCATTGATATAGTCTGCTGGTTTACTACCAAAATAACGAAAACGCCAAGCCTTGTCGGGCTCATAAGGTTTATACACCTTGGCAAACGAAGAGCCATCGGGGAGTTTGACAGTACGAATGAAGATAGGATAATGGTCCGAACTGGTGTAGGTGATACTCTTGCCCTTCGACACGGTGGTTACACTCTCAACCGACTCATAGCCGTACTTCTCAAGTGTTTCAGGTTTCACAAATGGTCCCCAGCATTTAAGGTCGGCATCTGTTGGTTTTTTCGGCACATAGCTCCAATCGCCATTATTCTCACCTTCGGTGGCAGCGCGTGAGGTAAATTTTGGTTTGTTCACCTCTGGATCTAATCGCATCGACACGCCATAACGCTCCGCCAATAGGTGGAGTGCTTGCGAAAACGTGGTGATATTCTCTTCGCGCATACAGATGTCGAAGCAATTACGCCCATGACTATCATCGCCAAAGTCGGTAACAATCCACATATCTTTGTACTTGCGAATAGATGCCGATGCCGTACGTTCGTCGCGAATCTTGAACGATTTAGCGCGCCCATCTACCACCTCGCGAGCCGAAGGATAGTAATAGTATATAACCTCAAGTCCACCATTGGTGGCATTGAGAATCCTTTCTTTCAAATCCATAATCACAACGTTTTAGATGGTTCAATAGCACGGAACAAATCTAACTTTTCAAGCATTTCGTCAATATTAAAATAACCATAAGTAGTACAAATTATCATAGCTTGCTCCAACACTTTATCAAACTTCACCTCCTTAGCATTGATACCAGGATAATCATCTATCTTATCAGCTAAACAAGTAGCCTCACTAATAGATTCAGCCTCCATTACAAAATACGTATAATTGAGGGTCTCGCGAACAAACACTTGCTTTTTCATGATTTACTCTCCTCTTGGTTTGGTTCTGCCTGTTGAGCTTGTTGTCTTGCACAACGATCATACAAAGGCACTTCGCTCGAAAATATAGGTTCTTTTGCTACGAGCTCAATCTCACGGAGAGCAAGGTCGGGAATCTCGGTGCGTAGCTTCATCCAGTTATAAAACACCTCCTGACTAATTGCACATTTACGCATGATGCGCTCACGTATGTTGTGAACCTGTCCCTGTGGAATCTCTTGCCACCAGGCACGAAATCTTTTGTTTTTCTCTTCTTTTGTCAAATTCATAATATTGCGTATTGAATTATATATCTATGTTTGGTAAGTAGTTCGCGCTGCCATCGGTCAAGGTGTTCTGGCAACACACCTGGCGAAAGATACAACAGTCGCCTCTTGCGGTCGATGTTAGCACCAGCCCTACGAGCTTTGTAATGCAAGTAGTAGAGATGCTTCTGTTCGGGAGTGTAAAAATATTTTTTCATAACTTTTGGCTTTTACGGAATTTCCGTAAGTCTATAGGAAAAATAAATTACGGATTTTCCGTAAAATTACGGTTGCAAAGGTAAATAAATTTCCTTGCAGTACAAAATATTTTTACTGAAAAATAAGTATTTTTTACCAAAAATATTTTTTGATTTGTTTAATTATTTGTAAATTAGATTGTTATGAAAAAAGAAGAAATTCACCTCGGAAAAATGATTAAAGAAGTTGCAGTACAGCGAGATATGCAACTTATTGAATTAGCTGAAAAATTGGGGATTACTAAGCAAACTTTGAATAGTTGGCTGAACAAAGATGACATATCAGTAAAAAAATTATTTACTATTTCGCATATTTTGAATTACGATTTTTTCAAACACTTTAGGTTGAATTCAATCAATAATTCAACAGAAAAACCGCGAATAACAATTCAAATTGATATAGATCCAGAGAGCAACAATGATGTGTTGCAATATATCAGAGACAAAGAATTGTATGAACTATTAAAATCAAAATAAAAAAAAACAGCCCCAAATCGCCCACTAAAAAGTGCGACAAATTTGAGACAACACATTTTCGGTGATTGACCTATAAAATATTGTAAGGCAGACACTTAGATACCTTTTTACAGTCGTAGGTTCGAGTCCTGCCTCCGCAACTAAATTGAGACATCAGTATTGATGTCTCTTTTTTTACTATATAATAACAAAAAGCACCCTCAGAAACGAGGATGCTTTTTATATTATTATATAAATACCTTATTATGCTTTACCTGCAGAACCGAGCACGTTATTTACTTTGTGCATATAGAGTTTTTTAAGTTCTTCACGAGCAGGACCAAGATATTGACGTGGGTCAAATTTATCTGGATTATCAACCATAAATTTACGTACTGTAGCAGTCATTGCAAGACGACCATCTGAATCGATATTGATTTTACACACCGCTGATTTAGCAGCTTCACGAAGTTGTTCTTCTGGGATACCAATAGCATCTTTCAATTTACCACCATGAGTATTGATTGTTTCAACATATTCTTGTGGAACTGAAGATGAACCGTGAAGCACGATAGGAAAACCTGGGATTTGTTTTTCGATTTCGTGAAGGATGTCAAAACGCAATGGTGGAGGAACGAGCATACCGTTAGCATCGCGAGTACATTGTGCTGGAGTGAATTTGTTAGCACCGTGAGATGTACCGATAGAAATAGCAAGTGAGTCAACACCTGTACGTTTTACGAAGTCAACTACTTCCTCAGGACGAGTGTAAGTGTGATGTTCTGCAACAACGTCGTCTTCGATACCTGCGAGTACGCCGAGTTCGCCTTCTACTGTAACACCATATTGATGAGCATATTCTACTACTTTTTTAGTAAGCTCGATATTTTCTTCGTAAGAGTGGTGTGAACCATCAATCATAACAGAAGAGAAGCCCATGTCTACACAAGATTTACAAAGTTCGAATGTATCGCCATGGTCGAGATGAAGACAAATTTGTGGTTTTTCCCAACCAAGTTCTTTAGCATATTCAACAGCACCTTGTGCCATATAGCGAAGGAGTGTTTGGTTAGCATATTTGCGTGCACCAGATGACACTTGAAGGATTACAGGAGATTTTGTTTCAGCGCAAGCTTGAATGATTGCTTGCATTTGTTCCATGTTGTTGAAGTTGAATGCAGGAATTGCATAACCACCTTCTACTGCGGCTTTGAACATTTCTTTGGTGTTCACAAGGCCTAATTCTTTATAACTTACCATACTTAAAACAATGCACAATGTACAATACACAATGCACAATTAAGTGCATTATCACTATCCATTGCTGATTATTACTTAATTGATTATAATTTGTTAGCTTTGTTCTGCAAAGGTACAAAAAAAAGTTGAAAGTTGAAAGTTAAAATTTATCTTTCTCAACTTATTTTCGTAAATCAAATACGTATGCTACTGAAAATTTCACTGTGCCTTGAGTAAAATAAGGTTTATAATCTCTTAATGGCAACGTGAAAGTATATTTATTGAAATTATCATTATTAAATCCATGTTGATAAGACAAACGGCCTTGTAAGCCATTCCATTTGAATGCCAAACCTAATTCTGCTGCAATTTCGCAACGAACAATACGACCTTCTTTACCAAACATTTTTTCTTTTTCATGTGTTACTGGTTTATGTACTCCTTCTGGCACATTTGCAGTATATTTTTGCCATGCCCAATCTTCGCCATGAAGTCCACATGCAAAGACTGGTCCTCCAAACAGCGACACTACATATTGATTTTGAATAGGGAAATTTACATAAAAATGAAATGGCACATTCAAATATCCCAATTGTCGTTTGAATTTATTTGAAATGTGGGTAGAAGTGCTATCATTATTATAGTTTATATCCCAACGCATTGTACGCATTTCGTACATCACTGCGGCATCAAAGCCCCAACGATTTGTAACATCCATCTCGAAAAGCATACCGAGATGAAGACCTCCTCCTGGAATCATTGTGAATGCTACCGATTTATCGCCCTGCGTAACAATACCATAGGACATTGATGGGCCTCCAATAAATCCTAACTTTTGTGCATTTACCTCAATACAAAATGCACATTGCACAATACAGAATAATATTAATAGTATTTTTTTCATATTTTTAGAAAGAAACTTGTGGTGCTTTTATTGCTTCAACATCGGCTTTAAAATAAGTAACTATCTCGAAACCAAACATATTGCTTAAAATGTTATTTGGGAAACGACGAATCATAGTATTATAAGCACGCGCTGTGTTGTTATATGATTGACGTGTGATTTGAATACGATTTTCTGTGCCTTCTAATTGTTCTTGAAGATTACGGAAGTTTTGATTTGCTTTTAAATCGGGATAATTTTCGGTAATCATCATCAAACGTCCAAGAGCTGAATTGAGTTCACCTTGCGCAGCTTGGTATTTTTCAAAATCTTCACGCGAAAAATTATTGATATCTAATGTGGCTTGTGTTGCTTTGGCACGTGCCTCAACGACAGCTTCGAGTGTTTCATTTTCGTGCGCAGCATAACCTTTTACGGTAGATACAAGATTAGGAATCAAATCTGCACGACGTTGATATTGACTTTCTACATTAGCCCACTCTGTTGAAACAGCTTCTTGTGCTGTTACTATACGGTTATAAGAATTTACAACCCATAAAATTGTTATTGCCATCACTGCAGTGACAATAATTAACATTAATTTAGTTCTATTCAACATATTTTTATTTATTTTTGATTACTAATAATTTATATTCAAACCCCATCATAATAAGAAAAATGACGGTTTGCTTGCTCGAAGGTTGCTTGAAGGTATGGTTCACTATCTTGGGAGGTATGGTTATCCTATGAAACACCTTGCTTAAAGTATAAGATAAAATAGAAGTTAGAATCTGCCTCCTGCGCCGCCACCGCCTGAAAATCCTCCTCCAAAACTACCGCTGCCTGAAAATCCTCCACGACCACTACTGCCTCGTGAAACTATTATAATAGGTATTATATAAGGAATCACTTTGCGACAATGACAGTTAGCACATTCATGTACTTTTTCGCCACTACCCGAAGTTAATGATGTTGCTGGTGTTATTATTCTGTCACTGATAAGGCTATAGGTTTTTGCTCCACATTGCGGACAAACTTTATATTTTGTTGTCATCTTCTCGTATGCCAACACCTTATGATTGTCACATACGTTACATTTCCACACGTCATAATCAATACTTTTTACTCGTTCTTCGGCTTGTTGTTTGAAATTAAGGTATTGATCTTCTTCTGCCTCAGAAAGTAAGCGCATGGTTCCACCGCAACATTCACATCTTAATGGTTTTTCACGAAGAGAACGACGAAGACGCTTTGCGTAAAGATAGAAAAAATATAATGGTAGAGGAAATACGAAAGCTAATATTTTCATTGAATCAACTACACCACTCACTTGATAATATTGCACATTATTCTCTCCTCGAAGATTTTGCGATTTTTTATAATATAAAACCGCAAAAAGTATTAACAACACAATAGCCAGAGAAAAATATAGTGTCAATATATCAACTGCAATTACACGAGGCGACTCGATGTTCAACAACAACTCTTCGCGTGCAACATCAGTTGTCAACCGTCTTTCTATATCTTTCAAGCCCAACAAGAATGCCTCATCTACACGGCCTTCACGCATCAAAGGGAATATCGCTTCATCGAGCAATGAATTGAGATATGCATCGGGCAATAGACCTTCGAGGCCGTAGCCTGTTTCGAACTTCATCGCACGTATATCGACCACATAGAGCCATAGCAAACCATTGTTTTTGCCCTCTTTGCCTATACGCCAAGTGTTAAATAACTCATAAGCAAAGGAATACTCATCATCACCCGCTATACCAGGCACTATTACAACCGCAACTTCTACACCTACTTCTCGTTCGAGTTCAACACAAATATTATTTAGTCCTATAAATCCATTTGACGATAATACTTGATCTATATCACTCACATAACTATTCTCTCCTTTTTGCTTTGGATTAAAGACCTGCGAAACAGTCAGTTTTTGAGCATTGAGAAAGGAGACAACAAAGAAAAATGATATAAAAAATAATTTGCGCATCAATAATTTAACACTTCTATTAAGTCAATATCAAAAATCAAAGTGCTATAAGGCGGCACTGAAAAATTGCTATACGCACCTTTTGAACCTTCTTCGCCATAAGCTTTTTCATGAGGAATATATATTCGCCAATACGAACCTTGAGGCATTTTGGCTAAAGCCTCTTGCCACCCCTCAATAACCCCAGAAAGATAAAATGACGATAATTCACTTGAATCAAAGCGCGTTCCATCGACCAACCATCCGGTATATTTTACTTTCACAGCACTCGACACTTCTAAATCTGGATCGATTGATGGCTTCGG
Source organism: Candidatus Aphodosoma sp. (assembly GCA_045658305.1). GTDB lineage: Bacteria > Bacteroidota > Bacteroidia > Bacteroidales > Paludibacteraceae > Aphodosoma. The sequence continues at coordinate 27,448 of JAZOUT010000117.1, forward strand.
AATTGCGCCATACCCGGTATGATATTTCTCTATCAATACTCCCGATGGCAAAATTTCTATCTCTACAACATTAGTATCTAACCCTAATTTATCTCTTTGATCAACAATCCACTCTTCATTATACTCTTTCCACGGCATAAATCGCTCATCACAAGAAACAAATACAAATACCACGAAAAATAAAAACAATATTTTTTTCATAAATTAACTTCAATATATTAAACTTACAGAATTAATATTTTTATTTAAACACTACAAATTTGGCACTACTATTTTTTTCAAAATCGCAACAATAAACATAGGCACAACAATTACTAAAAACGAAATCACTACCATATATTTATTTCGCTGTTCTTCTGGCACATCAACAACACCTTCAGACATTACCCACACTAAATAAAAGACATAAATATAAAAAAAATTAACAAAAAACATATTGGGCATCAACGACAATAACAATTTAACAACAAAAGAAACCGACATCAACGACACAACCATTATTGAAATATTACGATCTTCACACTGTAGCTTAAAAGAACGAATTGACACCAAACGCACCAAATAAAACAACACACCAAAACTAACTATAAAAGAAAAATAGTCAAATATGGATCTTACAACAGCAGTTGCCACATCTTGATTTCCAAACAAGAAAAATCTTATAAAACCTGCAATAAACAATATTTCGGCAAGAGGCATAACGTATTGCCGCAAAATATTTTTCCCATAAAACGTATTCAATAATGCCTCATAACGCAACGTACCATCTGGTTTAGAACAAACATTCCAAACCTGCTTTAACGGAAATTTATAACGCTCAAACACAACAAAAATAATAATAAATAATTTATTCTACACTCTTTGATTTAAGCCACTCTATCTCCTCTATCCAAAGGGATTCATCCGGAGTTTCAAGAATCAGTGGTATATTATCAAAACGAGGATCTTTCATAATTCTCTCAAACGGATTTGCACCCAACAAACCATTACGCAAAGTTTCATGACGGTCAACTCTTGATGCCAATTCCTTCTTAGAATCATTAAGATGCATACCTCGCAAATATCGAAATCCAATAACTTCATCAAAATGACGCCACACGTCATCAAACCCCTCCTCCGACAACAAATCATATCCTGCGGCAAAAGCATGTTGTGTATCAATACAAACACCTACACGCGACTTATCATCAACCAAATCAATTATCGTACGCAAATGCTCAAAACGATAACCCATATTCGTACCTTGCCCCGCAGTATTTTCCAACACAGCAGTAACATCGTGTGTCTTGTCCAACGCAATATTTATACTTTCTGCTATCGTTTTCAAACAATCATCTTCCGATATCTTCTTAAGATGAGAACCTGGATGAAAATTCAATCTATCCAAACCTAATTGCTCACAACGACGCATCTCTTCTATAAACGATTTACGACTCTTATCCAACGAATCGGCATCAGGCGAACCAAGATTTATCAAATAACTATCGTGAGGCAATATCTGCGATGCAGTATATCCATATTCAACACAACGAGACTTAAACAACTCAATAGATTTCTCTGTCAACGCAGGCGAAAACCACTGACGCTGATTTTTTGTAAACAAAGCAAATGCCGTTGCTCCAATATTATGTGCATTCAACGGAGCATTCTCAACTCCACCCGATGCACTTACATGCGCACCTATATACTTATTATAATTCATAATTAAATTTTCCTATTTAACATATTTCCGTTTTCTATTCCAAAAGAATACTCCTCCAAAAATAGCAAGCAATACTATTGGCAACAACGTATTTATCCACAACCACATATCACGTTGCGATTCCACTACCGCACGATTCAACAATCGCAAGTCAACTCGCCGATTACGCAATTGCATTACTCCTTCATCATCAGTCAAATACAACATCGTATTCACAATAAAATCCTTGTTCCCATGAGTTTGTCGCGTCACTCTATCATAGCCAAGAGGCACAAGCATCAAACCCTCTCTATGTTGCTCAATATCATTACGAATAATATCTCCATCTGCCACAACCACCATACGAGTTGGCTCACTCCTATCTATTATCTTACCCACTTTGACACCTGCAGGAGCCATACGATGTTTATAAATAGACTCAAATCTTCCCTCCAATGCAACAGCAATAGGCACATACTGCGTAGTAAAATACTCTTTAGGCTCAACATTTATAGCCCCCATTACATCTATCTCGGCTGGAGCCGCATGCACATGACTTGCATTACTTGTAATCAACAAAACTTCTTTACGTACACCTACTGTATCGCCCACAATTTCAATACCTGATACAAAATCAGCTTTCACAGACTGCAATGTTTTAGTAATCGGATGATATGGAGACCCTTGCAATAATGGCATATAAAACCAAGGTATCGGCTCAAATCGTGGCTCCTCGCCCGGACGTGACACATTCACTGGCATATAAGCACACTGCATATCTTCTACTATCGTCGGAGTCAATCGCACACCATAACGAAATAACATATCTTGCAAATTCAAATCCAACGCAACCAATGGAGTAGCTCCTCCATCCGACAACATCTCATTCGACATTTGAGCACCATCCAACAACCACAACACACGTCCACCTCGCATTATATATTGATCAATAATAAATTTATCAATCTCACTATATTTCTCCAATGGTTTTGCTACTATAATAGCATCATAACCATCTAATATAGAAACATCTGTACCAATAACACCTCTATCAACTTGAAAATATCTGCTCAACGCATCACTTGCATCATATGTATACTCTTCACCCAACTCACCATGCCCCTCAATAAACGCCACCTTGCGTATCTCTTTACGATTAAGAATACGTATTGCATCCACAAACTTATACTCCAAATCAGCAATAGCACTATTCACGGCAACCTCACCCGACCTTTGAGCAGAAGGCTGCATCAAACAAATAGCCATAGTATCCCTACTACCACATACCTCCGCCCAAGGAAATATCACTTGCTCCGACATCTTACCACCTCTTTCTCGCACCGTAACACTCATACCTCGCAAACCACGCTCTTCCAATTCAGCATATTCAGCATATCGTTCCTCATCAGTTGTAGCATTATTTGGATTATATAATTCAACAACAAGTTGTTCTGCCGAATACATATTAAGTTCACGCACCATATCTTCAGTAGCTCGACGAAGACGGAGCATATTTGCATCTAAATCACCCGCGAGATATATCCTCACAGTCAACGACTCATACATCTCTGCCACTAAATCTTTCGATGCATCCGACAACGAATAACGCCCCTCCTCAGTTAAATCAACACGAAAAAACAACGTCTTAGTGAATACTAACACCAAAACCACCACAACTACAAAACAAAAAATTACCCTATTACCTAATTTCATACCAATCAACATTATTAAGATTCCCACCTATTCTCACCCTACCAAACACGAAGGATATACGAAAGATATACGAAACATAACCCAACCTGCACCATCAAAACACTATGCCCCCTTATTCAAAATAATCAACGCACCAATCACACCAGGAATCCAACCAAGACAAGTAAGAATAAAAACAATCAAAAACGAACCACATCCCTTATCCGCTACAGCCAAGGGAGGAAAAATAACTGCCAATAAAACTCTAATAAACGACATAAAACAAATCCTATTTTTTCTGAAATCTATATGGCGAGCGCACTCGCTTCAATGTTTTATTTATCTCGCCCAATGCACCCTTATCTTCTTTATTATTTTTCAATTCAGGATACTGAATACGAGTATGATAAATATTTTTCAATTTCTCAACAAACACACTCTTTGCCACCTCAACATCTTTAAACGATATAGGCGAATTTCTAAACTGACCATCTGACATCTGACCATTCACCACTCCCTCTACCAACTTAGCAATCGACTCTTCATCATACGACTTTAAACTACGCGATGCAGCCTCTACTGCATCCGACATCATCAATATCGCAGTCTCCTTAGTCGATGGCAGTGGCCCTGGATATGTAAACTTACGCTCATCCACCTCTCTATCAGGATACTTATTTTTAAATGAATTATAAAAATATTTCACCTTACTACATCCATGATGCATCGAAATAAACTCTACAATTTGATATGGTAAATTATGTTTCTCTGCTATTTTCACACCTTCTTGAACATGCGATATAATCACTTGCGCAGCCTCTTCGTATGGCAATTCATCCAAAGGATTAACACCAGTCTGATTTTCAGTATAATACATCGGATTCACCATCTTACCCAAGTCATGATACAAAGCCCCAGTACGCACAAGCAAAGCATTCGCTCCAATCTTTTTTGCCACCTCAACAGCCAAATTACTCACTTGCAACACATGTTGAAACGTCCCCGGACATTTCTCACTAAACTCCATCAACAACGGACTATTGATATTAGACAATTCAACAAGAGTTACTTCACTTAAGAAACCAAACATCTTCTCTATAATAAATATCAAACCATATGCAAACAACAAAGCTACTGCATTCAATCCAAACACAAACAACATAGTCCAATCCACACTTTCTATGTCAACACCACGAGCCAATTCCATTGCCACAAACGAAACACCATACACCAAAAATATCAACAATGCCGATTTAACCAATTGCGCACGCGAATTCATATCCTTCAAACTCGACACCGCAACCATACCAACCAATATTTGTAAAAACACAAATTCCGTAGTATCTGGCACCATCTGTCCAGCTAACAACACTGCGATAATATGCACATACAATGCCGTACGAGAATCAAAAAACACTCTCACAACAAGAGGCAACATTGCAAACGGCACAATATATTCATTCAATTCAAGATATTGAGTAACCAACGCCAAAAGCCCCAACATACCCAACATCATCAATATCATAAACTCAGTCGCACGAATAGACTCAAGCACTTTAGGTCTAAACAACACAAAATAAACAAAAAACAGAACTATCAAAACCAAAATAAGCACCACCTCGCCAACAACCCTCCATACATCTTCACCTTGATTTAATTCATCTCCATCTGTAGCACGTTGCAAAGATTTCAATATTTGATACAACTCCTCTGTAACTACCTCACCCTTATCGATAATCTTCTCGCCTCTCTGTACCATACCAGAAGTCAACATTACTCCATCAACAATTATTTGCATTGCCTGATCAGTTTTTGCTCTATCAATCGACACATTAGGTTCTATATACTCCGCAACATTAGAAGTTTTCAACAAATTATCATCAATCCAAACCTCCCCACTCGCTTTCATCAAAATATAATCATACGCAGTCTTTGGCGTAAAAATAGAATTCAACAACTCTTTTCCTTTTACACTATTACCATCTAATACAACAACCTTTTCAACGCCCAAATACTCCAATTCTTGCTTATCCTGCAAAGAAATAACCCCAACTTCATAAACATCATTCAATCTATCAATCAACCAATCACTCATTCGCGAATCTTTAACACCAGTAATCTGCAATCTATGATCAGCAACCTGCGCAACATATGGCTCAAGATTCTTTAGTGCCTCCACTCGCTCTTTTTCAAGTTGCTCTTCCGACTTATAAATAGCAAAATCCTTAGGAGCCATCACTGTTTCATAGGTCCACGGCTTACCAATTTCAAAATAACGATCAAAATTATCTTCTCTTGGCAACAAAAAATATATAGCTACTACAGCCAACATAAGACTGACTGTATAAACCACATACCGTATGTTTAATGATATAATTTTTCCTTTCATAAAGACACAATCTTACAATTTGCAAATATACAAATTTATTTTTATACTACCATACCAAAATTCGTTAAAAACGCATAAAAAAAATAGAGACGCAAAACAACTTTGCGTCTCCATCTATTTTTGTACTCTATTATTTGTACTCTAATTAGATACCACCTTTAAACAATTTGCTTGGAGATACTTTTGTAATTTTACCCCATTTAGCTTTAATAGCTTTTTGGTCAATTGTCTTAGGGTCACCAATAATTACGATAGTAACAGGTTTACCTTTAACATTCTTTTCGTAGAATGCTTTGATATCTTCGTAAGTGAGATTTTCAATAGCACTCATATTTACTTTAGCAGGGTCGTCAGTATAACCGAGTTTTTTCCATGCTTCAAATACTTGACTCTTAGAACGCATACCAGGTTTAGCAGTCAATGCAGCTTGACGGAGGTAAGTACGGATGTTTTCCATACGTTCTGCTTCATTTTCAGGAGCAGGCATATCAGACAAAAGACCCATAAATACATCAACAGCATCAGCCACTTTATCGCCTTGTGTACCCACAAAACCGAAGAGATAAGAATCTTTTCCTGGAAGTTCACCTTGAGAAAGATTACCATAAGCGGTATAAGCCATTGAACGTTTTTCGCGAATTTCGTTCATCACAAGACCACTGAAACCACCAGAGAAGTATTGGTTGAACGCATCGTAACCTACATCTTCTTTGATGTCGTATGGGTTAGAGTTAGCATAGAAGTAAACTTTAGCTTGTTGAACTTTGCTATCAGCAAGGAAAATAACATTTGTTTTGTCGTATGTTTTACGTGCGTGATAATGAGGAGAGTTAGAATCCATCATACGCTCTTTCATTGGAATAGCATTCATTGATTTGGCTACTTCGTCAATTGGTTTTTGACCGCAATAGTGAATATCTACTGCATAACCAAATGCTTCTTGGATAGTAGTTGTAAGGTTAGTTTTGTTAACCAAATAGTTTTCAATAATTTCACCATCAACAATTGAATATTTATAGAGTTCATCCATAGGAATACGATCAATGTAGTGAGAGTGTTCGCCATAAAGAACATATTGAAGGAGAGCGTTAGCTACTACATTTGAATTACGTTTTTCAGAATAACGGCTCCAGTATGCATTAGAAACGACAGACTTAATTTGTTTGTCGTCGAGGTTAGGCATCATCACGTGTTTTGAAAGAAGAGCAAGGATTGCATCCAAGTTTTTCTCGTCACCGTGAACTGTGATGTAGAAATAGCTGTCAGATACGCTAAAACCAAATGTTGCACCGAGTTCAGAATATTGACGACGAACAGCTTGAGCGTCAAGGTTAGGCATCATACCTGCAGTATTCATCAACGATGCAGCATACTCGAGTTTTGGCATTTCATGTGTACCTACACCATATTTCAATGTAAGAGAGAATACGTTGTTTTTAGTGTTAGGAGCATAGAACAATTTTACGTTTTTGTAAAGTTCGCGTTCTGTTACGTCAGCAAAGTTATTGAATACTTCTGGTTGTGGTGTAACTGGGATTGCTTTGAACTCTTTAGCGTATGGAGTTTCGATGCCTTTAGGTGGGTCAAGAGGTTTGATTGCTGGTTTAGCCAATTTATTCTTTTTAGGGTCACCTTCAGTCATCTCGAGAGTCATACATTTAGCGTCAGCTGGTAAGTATTTGTTGATTACACGCACAACATCAGCTTTAGTAATAGCACGGATAGCTTCATCTTCTTTGAGATAAGCTTCAATACCTTCAGCATAAGCATATGAATAAGTAATCATATTAACTTTTGCATCTGTTGACTCAAATTGAGTGGTATAAGATTGAAGCAATTGAGCAATCACAGAATTGAACAACCAATCAGGAATTGTATTTTCGTTACGAAGTTTGTCAATCTCTTTAGTAATGTAACGTTGAGTTTGACCGAATGTTTCAAATTGACGTTGTTGTACATCATAGTAAGGTACACCTACAACCATGATACGACCAGCTTCGCGACGAGAGTCAAGTGATACGTATGCAGTTGACAATGTATTATCAAGCATCAATTTATCAAGAAGACCAGTGTTGTGTGAGTTGTTCAAAAGGTTAAATGCTACACTAAGAGCCAACTCGTCTTTATCTCCTTTTTTCACGCCTGGGTATACCCAATATACTTGAGGAGAGTAACCTAATTTAGCTTTGAATTTTTCATTACCTTCAATTTTGGTATCTTCGATTTTAGCACGAGCAGGAATCTCTTTAGGTTGGAGACGGCCGAATTTTTCAGCGATAAGTGGTTTAGCTGCTTCTGCGTCGAAGTTACCTACGAGCATCAAACACATGTTATTAGGCACATACCAAGTTTGGAAGAACTCGATAAGTTTTGAAAGCGATGGATTTTTCAAGTGATGTTGATAACCGATAACATCACGTTCGTATGGAGTACCTTTGTAGATATTACCAAACAAAAATTGACGTTGGTGTGTTCCAAGGTCATCTTGATACATATTGAACTCTTCATATACGTTTTCGAGCTCAGCTTGGAATGAACGGAACACTGGGCTCAACAAACGTTCAGAGTTGATTTCCAACCATTTTTCCAATGCACCAGCAGGGAATGTGTTGAAATAAGCAGTGAGGTCGTAAGAAGTAAAAGCGTTCAAGTTAGCACCACCATAACTTTCTGTGAGATTAGAGAAATCGTCAGTAGCACCATATTGAGCTGCTTCGAGTGATACTTCGTTGATTTTTTTGATAAGTTCGAGGCGTTTAGCTTCGTCAGTTTCAGCATTGAACTCGTTGTAGAGAGCAATGATTTGTTCATAAAGAGGTTTCTCTTTTTCCCAATCAATAGCACCAATTTTATCAGTACCTTTGAACAACATATGTTCGAGGTAGTGAGCAAGACCTGAATAATCAGATGGTTCATCTACTGCACCAGCGCGACAAACTACGCGACCGTGTACGTCAGTAGCATCTTTATCTTCCCAAAGATAAACTGTCAAGCCATTTTCAAGCTTGTACTCTTGAAGCCCATGACCATGATTGATAGTCTGAGCAAAAATACTTGCAGTTGCAGCAAAAAGCACTACAAGCGTTGCAAAAATTTTGTTTTTCATATTCAAAAAATTAGTTGTTTATATTATGTCTTATTATAAATGGTTAAAGGTTAGAGCTTATTATTCTCAATTCTCAATTCTCAATTCTCAATTCTCCGTGTATTCAAGTATATCTCCAGGTTGACAATCAAGCTCTTTACATATTGCCTCAAGCGTAGAAAAGCGTATAGCCTTAGCCTTGCCAGTTTTCAATATCGACAAGTTCGCAGGCGTAATATCCACTCGTTCCGACAATTCCGTCAGCGACATCTTACGCTTAGCCATCATCATATCCAAATTAACTATAATCGCCATTACTTAAAACAATTTTCAATTTTCAACTTTCAAATAGTCAAGTCTTGCTCTTCCTTTATGGTTGTTGCCTGACGCAATATTTCAGTTATAACCAACACAACCAACCCCAACAACAAATTACTCCACTCTATACAATACTGATAGCTCACCTCCAACCCTTCTATATCTATCAAATGTGCCGCAAGATAAGTTCTACCTAAATCCCACACTGTCGAAATCACAGCCAACACCAAAAACGCCACTCCTATATGATTCAACAATAAAATAATCTTCCTTTCAAACACTTGCGAGCGTATAAACAGACGCATCAACTTCACAAAAACTACGACCATATAAATAAATATCGCAATTATAATCCAATTAACCCAATTCAACACCTCGTACCACACATTATGTTTATCAGTCTCTTCTGAAAACGATTTAGCATATTCTACTATCGAAATATTGTTTCTTAATATGACTATCGAATCTCCAGAAAGTTTATTTATCGCATTTGGTGCAAATACTTTCCCCTCTCCATCTGCCACAACATCAACATACAAATGCTCTCTACTTTCCAATCCATTTGCAATTGTGTATTCCACCATACTATAACCCATCTTTGCGCCTGCAATAAAATCAAGCACAAAATCTGTTACTACCGATGCAAAAAACACCGCCAACAACAACACACACAATATCTTAAATCGTTTCATAATTCTCACCTACTTATCTATAGCCTACAGTCTAACAATCAGTTACAACACGACAACCACTGACTGTCAACCATCAACTTTTAACATGCAAAGTAACAAAAAAAATTTCATTTGACCAAATATATTTATCGTTTTTCGATAAAATCAATAAAAAAACATACATATCACCCTATAGTAATCAAAAAAATCACTATCTTTGCAGAAAATTCCTAACATCTCATTTCTAATTCCACATTGATTTCCATGACCGAAAAACTCCTAAACTACATCTGGTTCAACCGCCTATATTTCGAAGAACAACAAACTCTTCTCGGACAATGCGTACGAATCATCTCTCCTGGCATACCCAACACCAATGCTGGCCCCGATGCTTTCAACGCAAAAGTCGAAATTGACGGTCGTCTTTGGGCTGGCAATGTGGAATTTCATGTGCGTGCAAGCGATTGGCACCGCCACAATCACGACGGCAAACGCGAGTACGACAACGTCATTCTTCATGTGGTATTCGAGGCCGACGAGCAGATATTTACACAAACCGACAACCCTATCCCTACCATCATTCTCAACTACCCAAAATCCATTCTCTCCAACTACAACACACTCATACAGAGCCCACACATCTGCCCTATTGAGTTTGAAAAAATCGACTCATTTCGCCTAAATCAGTGGATTGACCGCCTACTCATCGAACGCCTACAGGTGAAAACCGAACGCATCGCACAAATACTCCATGATAGTCAAAACAATTGGAAGCAAGCCTTCTACGTTACGCTATGCCGTGCATTTGGTTTTGGGGTTAATGCCGATGCTATGCAACAAGTGGCACAATCTCTACCTCTTAACGTCATAATGCACCATCGCAACTCCCTCCAGCAAATCGAGGCACTACTACTCGGACAAGCCGGATTTCTCGACCACATCGACTCTCCCGACTCTCAAACTTCCATTTGGCAACGCGAATACAATTTTCTCAAAAACAAATTCTCGCTCCAATCTACTAATGGTGTCTTTTTCAAATTACTACGCATGCGACCAGCCTCTTTCCCAACAATGCGTATAGCTCAATTCGCCATGCTCCTCCACCAACACGAACACCTATTCAGCAAAACTCTCAACAACCTAAACATCAAATCACTACGTCAAATATTCACCGTCTCAGCATCTCCATATTGGCACACGCACTACCGCCCATCTCATATCACCGAACATCATGGTTGCAATCTCTCACGCCAAACCATCGACCTACTCATCATCAACACCGTCGTGCCATTCATCTTTCTCTATGCTCAGACCACACAAGACATTGACCTACAAGAGAAAACCCTCGACCTACTCCGCCAACTCAAAGCCGAAAAAAACCACAAAGTCACTCATTTCACCAACTTTCCGTGTCCCGATGCCTACACATCGCAAGCCCTCATCCAACTCCACGACAACTACTGCCTCCGCAAAGACTGCCTCCGTTGCCAACTCGCACATCAATACCTCAAAACAAACAAAGATTAATATAATAAGGACGATATAACACTTTTTTTTTGATTTAGGTGCGTTTTCCTATAAAAATACCTTCAAAAAAGGTGCGTTTTCCTATTTTCCCTGATTTTATAGCAATTGAATAACCTACAACGCCGACGAAAAAGGCAACAAACAAAACATGCTCTCCAACCTATTTTTGTCTTATTGAATTAAACAACAATTTTAATTTGATTAACTATAAAAAGACTTCATTTTGCGATTGCAAAATGAAGTCTTTTTATACTATAGCCTAATCTTTTTTACCCCTTCATATTATATATCCCCCACTTTACATTCTGATCTTTAATTAATTCCTTCCCATCTAATTCTATTTTTTGTAAATCAAAAGATGTAACTTTATTTTTCGTTATAATTATATGATCCCAAAGAAGTATATCCATTGCATTAAGCGTCTTTTTTATACGATTAGTTAATGCTATTTCCTCTTTTGTAATTGTTAAATCATCTGTTACATGATTATGAACAACAAATACGCAAGAAGCCATAAGTTCAACTGCTATTTTTGCGATAATCAATGGATCTGTTTCAAATCCAGCCGTACCCCCTTGTCCTATTTTAGCATAGCCTAGTGTATAATAATGATTATCACAAAATATTGCAAAACAAGATTGATGAATTTCAATATCATCCGTATAAAATTGACGTATCAATTTAATTATAGCACCTGGGGTATTCGCATTAATAACAGGAAAACTCGGATCACATTCTTCTACTACTATTTTTACTTTACGACAATAAGTCATATTCTTCATCCTATCATGGATTTCTTTATTTAACAAATTTGCATTCATAATATTTCATACCCCTTATAAAACAAATCTTCTTTATCAAAAGATAAATAATTGTTTTTAGTTAAAATGATATAATCGTTTATCACATAATCCATTAAATCCACTCGCCAATTAAGACTTTCCACAAAGTCAACATCTATCTCCATTGGTTTTGCCTCTCCAATAATTGGATAAGTATGAATTACATAAAATTGAGAAGTTGATGATTCTTTTATAAGCCTTGCTATTTTCAAAGAATCACTATACAATCCAGGCTTTAAATGTTTACTAACCTTAATATAAGCCATTGTATATCCTTTTTCATCCATGCAAAGGATAAAATACAATTCTTTTTTAGCTATCTCTTTTGAAAATCTTTTTCGTACAAAATCTATTGCATCCTCACTATTTTCAATTTTAACAACAGGAAAATTATTATCTCTATCTACAATTTTATATTTAATCTCTTTACATAAATTTATTCTCGGCTCCTTTTCTTTAGTAATAATTCTTTTGATACGTTTTTCATTTAAATTATTAATTTTCAAAAACGAACCTCTTTCATCATAAAGAGAATAATAACTATAAGAATACAATATAATATGGTCACGAAATATTATACCAGCTCCATCAAGTATTTTTTGTAGATCCGTAGTTAGTTCTATATCACCATCACTTGGACCAGCTTCTTTACGAAAAAATGTTGGATGATTATGAACTAATATTATTTGCCAAGCAGATAATTTAATAGCTAATTCAACAACTAAATCTAAATCTAATATATGTAAATAACGAGACCCTAATGATGCTTTATGATAAGCTAATGTATTATTATATTTATCTAAGAAAAGGACAAAACACGTTTCATACAAACTTATATCACTTTTATAAAATTGTCGTACAAAATTTGCAGCATCTTCTGAAGAGTTGATAACAGCTGCAGGGAAATGCTCTCCTTCTTCTTTATACGAAACATTAACTTTCTTAAATATTTGAATTCTATTTAACATAATTCAATATTTACTTACTGGTAATTATATTTTTAACCCATTCCATTGCTTGTTCATTAGGCTCAAATACAAACTCTTGACCTTTACAAACGGAATAAAAATCATTACCTTTCCAAGCATTTTTATGATAAGATATTTCTATATCTTTAAAAAACAAAGGCATATCCCAAACTCGTCTTGACATACCTTGTTTAGTCAAAACACGTTTTTTGTCATATCTAAACATTCCACCTCCCTTATATTCTGGAGCAAATGTCAAATTATCTGTTGCTACGAAAATAGCATTTTGCCCTCTTTCCCAACGGAATTTTTTATCATGAGGATGAGCTGCTTTAAGGAAATGAGGTACAAATTTCTCATCTTTAACAACTTTATCTATTTGCAAATATCCAAACATAACATGCAAATCTGGCGCATTTGGTACATATCTCAATTTTCCGTTATAATACTCTGTTTGCTTAAACCAACCAAAAAACAAAAATAAATCACCTTCATCTACATTGTTATTATACAAATGACCAAGAGGCGACATTGCTTGCCCAAAAGCAGGTTTCCAACCTTCTTTTCTCTGTATACAAACAATATCCAAATCAGGATCTAAATGGCATCCGTCAGTTGGCTTAATTGCCGATTTAGGACACAATTGTTTAATTATATCGTAATAACTAACTCCATTATGTTTTAATGTTTCAAATGTATTTTCTATATCATTTTTATCTGGTATTGGAAATACTAATAAAGTTCCGTCAGGCAAAATAGGATTTGGAATACATCCATTTTGTGAATCAAAACCTTTACGACTAATAACAATATGTTTTGGTTTTTTAATTTGCTTTTCCATTTTATATTCCCTAATTCGTGTCGGGCACAACTTCTATAAATAAACATTAGTGAATTCGAGTGCAAAATTACAACCTCATTTTGACAACTTTTGACAAAAATAAAATATTTTCAAAAAAAGCACAAAAAAAGCGAGAACTTAACTTTCTCGCTATGATTAGGTATTTGGCGTGACCTTGTATGTACGAATAAGTTAAGCCCACGCATTTATATGTGCAATGGGCATTCTTGAACTTATTCCTTCACATACTTAAAATCGCCAAATTTCAATCATAGAAGAAATGAGCAAAAATGCTATACTTTATAACCCGAGAACGCTACTCGGAGGAGCCACTATTTCAATACCCATCAGGCATACTCTCTCGCCACATAAGACACTCAACCCGAGCATCCCTACAACAAAAGGCGCAACCCCTATATGTCTCCGCAAAGGTAAAAATTATTTTTCAAACACACAACAATTTCAAATAAAAAATCTTTCCCTAAATCTTGATTCTTCGTCAATTTAGTTTAAACCCATTATTTCAATATCCCCTTTATCCTAAAAAAAATCCACTAAAATATAGCTAACGCACCATATTCTCCCCCTGCCTTAGGGGGAGTGTCCGTAGGACGAGGGGGTTAAAAAAGATAATAAACGACATCATTCAACTAAATTAACGAAGAACCTAAACCTTTCCCATACTACAACATACTATAAATATATGATAAATATACTATAAATATAGGATAAACATACTATAAATATACTATAAAGCAATGCTCACCATCACCAAAAAAAACACCCACTCCCCATCTTTCACAATCCAACTTTTTTTCGTAATTTTGCATTTCCAAAATAAATCTAATTTGCCCAATTAGGCTCATTAGTCTAATCTAATAATAATCAAATAATTGTGCATTATGCATTATGCATTATGCATTGAATAAATTATGTACGAAAACGAAATTAACCGCCGACGCACCTTTGCGATTATCTCTCACCCCGATGCTGGTAAGACAACTCTCACCGAAAAACTCCTCCTCTTCGGTGGTGCTATCCACGTAGCTGGTGCCGTAAAATCAAATAAAATCAAGAAAACTGCTACTTCCGACTGGATGGAAATCGAGAAACAACGTGGTATCTCGGTTGCTACTTCGGTGATGGGATTCGAATATCGCGACTTCAAAATCAATATCCTCGACACCCCTGGTCACCAAGACTTTGCCGAAGATACTTTCCGTACACTCACTGCCGTGGATAGCGTTATCATCGTGGTCGACTCTGCCAAAGGTGTCGAAGCACAAACTCGCAAACTCATGCAAGTCTGCACAATGCGCAAAACGCCAGTGATGATTTTCGTCAACAAGATGGACCGCGAAGGTAAAAATCCGTTCGACCTCCTCGACGAACTCGAAGCCGAACTCGGCATCAAGGTGCGCCCTCTCTCTTGGCCTATCAACTCAGGCATCAAATTCAAGGGCGTTTACAACATATATCAAGACATACTCAATCTCTACACACCTAATAAACAAAAGGTTTCTGAAACTATCGCCGTTGACATTCACTCTGCCGACTTCGACAATATGGTGGGTGAAGACGATGCAGAACAACTCCGCAACGACATCGAACTCATCGATGGTGTCTATGACCCATTCGATGTAAAGGACTATCTCGCTGCCGACGTAGCTCCTGTATTCTTCGGTTCTGCCCTCAACACCTTCGGTGTGAAAGAGCTTCTCGACTGCTTCGTGGATATCGCACCAGCACCACTACCAGTCGATGCTGTCGAACGTACAGTTGACCCACACGAAGAACCATTCACTGGCTTTGTGTTTAAAATCCATGCCAATATGGACCCTAACCACCGCTCGTGTATCGCCTTCGTGAAAATCTGTTCGGGTAAATTCGAGCGTAACGTCAACTACAAACACATGCGCCTCGGCAAGCAGTTCCGCTTCTCAGCCCCTACAGCCTTCATGGCTCAGAAAAAAGAGACTGTCGACGAAGCCTTTGCAGGCGACATTATCGGTCTCCCAGATACAGGCAACTTCAAAATTGGCGACACACTCACTTCAGGCGAAAATCTCCACTTCAAAGGCCTTCCAAGCTTCTCACCAGAGATGTTCAAATATATCGAGAATGCCGACCCAATGAAGACAAAACAACTTCAAAAAGGTATCGACCAACTCATGGGCGAAGGTGTGGCACAAGTGTTTACCCACCAAAACAACAACCGCAAAATCATTGGTACTGTAGGCCAACTCCAATTCGAAGTAATCGAATACCGCCTCCTCCACGAATATGGCGCACAATGCCGTTGGGAACCAATGTCACTCTTCAAAGCATGTTGGATTGAATCAGATGACCCAGCCGAACTCGAAAACTTCAAACGTCGCAAATTCCAATACATGGCAGTCGACAAAGATGGCCGCGACGTATTCCTCGCAGAAAGTGGTTATCTGCTCCAAATGGCACAATCAGACTTCCCAAAAATCCGCTTCCACTTTACATCCGAGTTCTAAAAACAGACCTACCAACCCTCCAAAATCAGTTGCGGTTTGCTTGAGGGTTGCTGTCGATATAGACCCCAAAATGCACATGGGCGACTTCGCAACTTCGCAAGTTCGCAACATCAATAACCAAAAATAAAAATAGGCTGCATCAAGTGTTGGTGCAGCCTATTTTACTATTGAATAACAACCACTTACTCTTTCACAAATTTAAGCGATTGAGTGCCATTTGCTGTTGTAATATTTACCACATACACACCAGCAGTAAGGTTATAAGTATCAATTTGACGAATCAAATTATTTTTCGATGCGCTATTTGCAGGAATTGCAGTAATCATACGACCATCAACTGAATAAACCTCAATAGAAGCATTCTCAGGAGCATCTACATAAATAAATTCTGTTGCAGGATTAGGCCAAACTTTCACACCATCACCAACTACTTGCTCTACATTGATAGGCACATTACCAAAATAAATATTCTCTATAAATATTTCACCCTCAAAGACATTAGCAGGATGACCTGTCTTTTCAATAGCAATAGCCGACAAATACCATCTTTTACCATCTGTAGGAAGTCCCTCCACTTTAACATTGTAAACATACCAGTTAATATTATTCAAAGTTAATAAATCAACATAAATTGAATCTGTTGCGTCCTCATTGACATACTTCAATTGCAAATTATTATGACTAAAATCTCCTTTCAAAGGCATAGCCAATTCCATACTATTTTTAACTGCAATAGGAGAAATCAACGAATATTCAACAATAGCCTCGTTCTCATCGAACGCATAAGTCAATTTATTAGATTTCACAAACAAATATTCTCTATTTTTATTTGTTACTGAGACTTTAGCCGATTCCACTCCAACACTTTGTTCTTCATCATAAACAAAAGCAACAACAGAACAATTCAAAGCTTTCTCCAATACAGGCTCAGTAAATTGAATTGGAATGAATGGTATCTCACGCTTTTCTCTAATAGTAATTCCCTCTTGATTTTGCACATACTCATCTATTACTAACCTATACATCTCTCCACTTTTGAGATCTTCAGACATATCAAATCTATACGACCCATAATCACCTGCTTTATTCCATTGTTGGGTACGAGGGGTTTTATCTAAAACAGAGCCCTGTGCATCAACAACATAAATACGATCCGCGCACTCCAAACTATTTAACTTTGTATCAAACATCAACAAAAACGAAGGTCTAATAGTAGTTTTTCCATCTACTACTGGCGAAGTCGCTAAAATATTAAGCCTATCATACGATTTGGTCAAAAATTGAGAGACATACTCTTGTTGCAATGTGTTGGTATATAAAGTATCAGGATGTGCTGCAGTAGTTGCAATACGCACAGTGTAAAGAGTATTACCCTTAAACGGATGTGTTGGAGTAAACACCAAACGCCGTCCATAATTTTCCCATACAAAAATACCTTCGATAGCTGGCTCAATCGAAACTGCTGCCTCTGTCACCTCTTGATTCATACTCCAATTCCAATCAATAACAATAGATGTAGCACAATCAATAGAATCGGTCACATTATTTACTGGCGAAAAAGCAATAACCTCTGGCGGTGTAGTACGTATTGCTAACAAATCAAATGTCACATACGTTGTTACATCGGCGATTACTTTAACCTCTTGCTTACTTACATGATACCCTTCTTTCGAAATCTCAACCTCATAATCCCCAGGTTGCAAGTTACTAAACAACCAAAAACCATTAAAATATTCATCAGTTTTATAGCGTCGAATAGTATCTCCATTTTGAATCAATTTAACATCAGTACCATTAAGAGGCATAAAAGCATCACGTGTTCCTCGGCAATAATATTTTGAATATCCCCCGTTTTCAACTGATTTAAATGCCTCAGCATTTGCTATTGATATAAATTTATCACGCACATCACCAGCTATATTGCCAGTTTTCAAAGTACGCCCTTTATAATAATGCACAAACGCATGTAAAAAATGCCAAGCCTCTAACCAACGATATTCGTGATTCATAAGGCGATATGTTTCTGGAGCATAATCATGCATACGACCTTCGGAAATCACACCAGGAGTAGTTAAATCTCGAAGCACACCATAACCATTACTCCAACCCATAACATCACGAGCAAAAGTTTTATCTCCACGAAGTTGCATAGCATTAGTCCATGGCACAAGAGTTAAAGAACGAATATTATCACCAATCATCTTACTCACCTCTCGTCCTTCAGCATTATTTACCTCTGTTACTACATGCTTATAACCTCCAAGATTATCTCCAGGATCAACTCCCGAATACAACATCAAAGGATAGTTAGATGGATTACCTGCATTTGAGTGTATAGAAAGCATGAAATTAGATTGAAAAGCATTACTTTCTGCCACTATTTCAGATAAATTTCTATCATCTTCCGTACGATTCAAAGTGCGAGAAATCATAAATTCCCAACCATCTTCGCCTGGAATTTTATTAAGAGAATCTAACATTGAATACAAAATAAGCCCTTTATCAAGATTACTTGACGACTCCCAAAATGCTAATGTATCAAGATTAGAAGTTACTTTCCCGTATGGAGGAAGAGGTTGATAACGGTCGTCACTATCCCACCCTCCATGGCCAGGATTGATATAAATCTTAGTTATCCCTTGTGCAGATACTGCAGATGCCACAAAAACAAAAACTAAAACGAAAGTAAATAAAAGCTTCTTCATAAAACAAATTATTTTGTAAACTATTTAATTCTCAATTTTATAGTATGCTTAATATTATCTAATGTAAAATACTCCACATACGGTCTATCAGCACATGGATATAGTGCTATATCTTCTTCTGTCTCAATCAATATTCTCTCCCCTGTCTTAATGTCAACAACCACAAGTTCTGATTTAATAAACTCAACCCCATTATCTTCATCTATCATCCCAACAATATATCTATTATCCCACCAACTAACTGCATGTACATCACGCCCTAAATTATATTTCACCACTCCTTTCAAATCACAAACAAAAACGCCTTGATCCGAAGCATTAAACAATAACATTTTACTATTAGGAGATAACTCTGCCCAAATATAAAGTGAATTTCTATCTATATTTATAGGATCAATCTGCGCTAAAATTTTACCATTTCGTTTTACTTCAAAATATTTCAAATGATTAAATACCTCTAACTTTCCATGTTTCATTTTTCGCTCACACGCCTGAGATATATTACCACTATATGGTTCTGATGTCTTTTTTAGCACCTCTACTCTTTGCGCAGACAGACATAGAACAATACAAAAAAACAAAATCAAAACATATATATATCTCATAATGTAAGAGTAATAATTTATAATCTCTAAAGTTATAAATAAAGGGAAGGTGGAAATCCACCCACCCTTTATGTAGAAGGTTAATAAATAGATTTATTATTTAACCATTACCTTAGCAACGCCTTCAGCAGTACGAACAATGTAAGCACCAGCTTCGAGGTTACCATTAAGTGTTGTTACATTTTGACCTGTTACTGTAAAGATTGCTTCAATGTCAGCATCAGCAACGATTGTGCTATTTTCTACCCAAATATTAAAGTTCAAAGTAACATTTTCTACTGCATCATCTATTGCTTCTTCAATTGTCATAGTATATGAACCATAACCATTTTCACAAGTATATACATAGATATCAACAGCTGTACCATCTTCGTTTGGACGAGCAAAAGATGTTGCTGTACGTTGAGGGTTAGACATGTTACCCATACCAGCCATTGGGAATTCCCACAATTGTGTCATATCTTTAAATGCGCGATCTTCGTCAGCAAATTTATACATAACAAATGTTGAAGGAGCAGTACCATTACCAACTGTGTTATCACCAGCAATAATGAGATAATATTCGCCATTAACTTCGAATTCAGTTACACCATTATGACCTGTAGCACGAGAAACTCCTTTATTACCAATTGTAAAATCAACAGCTTCGTGATCTTCATCGAATGCATCAGCTAAACCACCATCTGGGTCGAACAACATTGGATATGTGCTGAAACCATCTACATAGAAATAGCCATCTTCGATAGGACAAATTACAGGAGCAGTACCTAAGTTATCAGCTTCTTCACCGAAAGCTAATTTCAAGATATGAGATTTACCATCCCATTTACCATCTTTAATATCCCAATAAAGTGCATGTTTACCAATTGTAACAGCATTAGCAGCATCACTTTTTGAAACAGCCGACATAATAGTAGCATCACCATTGATGTCGCCATAAACACCAATACGGTCTAAACGGATTTTTTTATAGACTGAATCAGGGAATTGTGTGCTCAACAAGTTAATAGAGTCAGTAAGGTCGATGATAAGTTTACCAGCACCTGTTTTAAGATCTACATTCCAAATTTGGAAAGGACCACTTGTTGTTGGGAGGTTAGATGTAATAGCATTGCCAGCGTTATCGAGTTTGAGGTCAGCGTATGGGCCAAACAACCAGTTGCCATTTTCATCTTTAAAGATAGAATCTGCAAACAATACAGGAGCAAGCATTTTACCTGTTTTAGCCTCTACGCGAACAAGTTTAGGTTGTTCGGTTGGAGTGTTGTTGTTACGATAAGCAAAATAAAGGATACCATCTTTTTCTACTACAGAACGAGTGCCTTCACCAACAGGGTTTGGACGGTTGTCGTTCCAGTTTTCAAGATTTACAGAATACATCCAATTACTTACCAATGCATGTTTGTAACCGTCAACTTTCACAGCAGGATATTCGAATGGGTCTTTGGCAGCAAGAGCAGCAGGAGCAATCCACGCCTCTTTACCGCGTAGTTGAAGAGTTGTTTCATTGATAGAAAGAACGGCTTTCAACGAGATTTTAGTATCTACAGGATATTTATCTTCTGTAACATCAGCCCAATTGTAAAGAGCGATTTCGTTGAAACCATCAGTAATGTATGGAATTTTAGCATCGCCGTTAGCTTCATATTTAGAGATAAGCATACCTTCCAAACGAACTAACTCGTTGAGATATGCATCTGCACCTGCGAGGATAGTAGTAAGAAGAAGAGTTTGTTCTTTCACAGCTTTACCTTCTTCTGTAAGTACTACAGAATCGAGAGCTAATGCAGGTGAACCTGTAGATGTAACTTTTTCACCAGCAAGTGTAACCAAATCACCCTCTTGCAAATCGTTTTCGCCATAACAAAGAATACCAGCTGATGCATCTTGAATCCAGAAGTTTTCACCATCAACAAATGTAACAGTACCTTGAACTTTTGTAGCAGTAGCATCTTCCATGGCGATAACTTCAGCAACTGTAGGGATATATTCACCAAATTTTGCATAAAGAGTAATGTCTTTAGCTTCAGTCAAAGTAGTTACTTTTTCACCAGAGAAATCAGCTTCTTTATACCAACCCAAGAAAGATTCACCTTCCATATATGGAATAGGAAGAACAACAGTTTCGCCCTCAAAGATTGAATCTGGACCGCAGAAACCATGTTTCCATGTTGGTTGGAAAGCTGCAAGTTGACCATCAATAGAAAAGTCTGCCGATTTTGGATATTTATCCCATTTAATATCAACAAAAAATGCTCCAACTGCATACCTCCATGCTGCTCCTGTACAAGTATTATCCAAAGCAGTAGCTGCAACACCACCTGCTATTTGAGCATCAGTTACAGTTTGCATATAAACTTTCAACCAATTCCATTTTGCAGAATCGTTAAGCATTGCTGTACACGTTGTTAAGTGTGTACAAATGTTTGGTGTACTTAGTGGATCTAGTTGTTGTTTGTAATAATCCAAAGTTTCATGTCCTGTTGAGCCATTATCTTTCATAAAAGCATCAAACATTTCACCTTTGTTTTTCCAACCATAATCGTTGGTAACACCTCCGTTAAGCTCATAAGTAATTTTACCTTGAGCGAAAGTTACGAGACTAATAGCCAATGCGGCTACTAAAAGTGTAAACTTTTTCATAGTTAATAAAAATTTAAGAAATTAATAGTTTGTGTCTCTTTGTCGTCGTAAGCTCGTACGTCATGAATTCGACACGTTAATAAAAAATATAAAAAATTGATTTTTTCTAAAAAAGTGGGTTTAAGCGACACGCAAAAATGGCGGTTTTCTTGCTTGCAGTATGCTTGAAGGTTGCTGTTGGGTAGGGATTCGATTTTAATGTTTTACAACATGTTTTAGGGTGATGTTTCCTACCTTGATTATATAAATACCTTTTGCGAGATTTGGCAATTGAGTGGTTTCGGCTGTTGGTCCATTTGCGATGACACTACCAGTGATTGTGTAGATTGTATAGCCTAAATCGGCTGGTGCATACAAAATATTATCTACAACAAATATATCAGTTGCCAAAACATCATTTAGGTCAGTCTTAGGATTATATGTAACCTTTATGACATCGGAAAAATCGGTATATGTAGATTCAGTCTTGAGTGTTGCTACTCGTATATAGTAATCGCCTGGCTCTAATTCGGTATATTCGGCAGAATAGTTACCTATCTCGGTACGGATAACTTTTGTTTTACGACTTGGGAAATGGTCTGCCGCCGAAAGTTCGAAACGGAATCCATTATTAGGTGTTTCGCCTACTACAACTCGAATAGAAGACGAGGTAACTACATCGCCATCGGCTGGCTCTATGATTATAGGAGCTACCATCACAACCTCTTGAGTAGTAAACATTATTGGACTTGAAATGGCATTTATGCCCGACGAAATAGCTTTAACTCTTACATAATAATTTGTGCTATAATTAAGAATATCTTTAGGGATGACAACTGATGCTTTATTTGTTTCGACTGAATACAAGATATCTGCAGCATTAAATGTAACTAATTTCGCAATTTCACAAATATATTTCACTCCGCTACCGAGATTATCCCAAGTGATTGTTGGCGAAACTGATACATTGGTCGCGCCATCGGCAGGTGAGGAGATAGAAAACATTTTGCCCGTAAAACTTCGAACCTCAGACCAATTGCTACGTGCGTTTGCTACATTTGCTTTTACACGCCAAAAAACTCTGTTCGAGCCATCTATTTTGGCTATTTGTTGAGTAAAAAATGCTGATGTATCTACTTGAACTGTTGCAATCAATGAATCGAAATCTACATCATAAGCCAATTCAATTGTGTAACTCATTGCATCGGCAATATCTTGCCATACTAAACTTGTTGGCAAGACGACAGAGGCATCGTTGAGAGGGGCTACTAATTGAGGAGTAACATCAGACTGTAACTCTTCACCTAAAAAACGAGGTGCAAATTCATTGGCATAACCATCAATTACCGTAACAGCGATAGCATGAGTGGAAGCAGATATACCCTCTGGCAATTGGCATGATGTGGCATAAGTCATACCTAAAAAATATTTAGGCGCAATAGTGGCTAAAGCTGATTTACGCTCGGCCTTTGGAATGGCATAAATGCCATAACGCAATACTTTGTCATCATTCCATGTCAGAATTTGCCCTGACAAATTCAAATCTGTTACCATCGCTTGCTCTTCGACAGGATACCAAGTAAGTGCGGGAGGCAATACTTTATGAGAGTAAACAGTAGATGTCAATTTATTGATAAAGCCTCTTGTAGACAACTTATTCGATGAGAAAAACACCATACCAGGAGCACCTTCTTTTGCTGAATTACGGTTGATAACTATCTCATTAACTGTTTCTTGAGGATAGAACGCACGCATCATCACATCTTGACGCTCAGGGGCACGAGCAAAAACACGGTCTTCATTATACTCATCGTCATTTAATTCTTGCTCCGATACTTTAGAAGGTTCACCAGATAAATCAGATAACGAACAACTAACATAATTATGTCGCCCAAATTTATGAGCTACCACACCCCACCATGGAACGATTTTTGAATAATCGGCTTTTGCTCCTATGGTCCAATATACTTGCGGTGAAATATAATCAATAATATTTTGAGAAACCCACGCTACTGGATCAGAATAGATACCATCATATTGCCAATCAGAACCAGCAGGACAAGTAGTAATGCCATATTCATCGGCAAGCGATTTGTCGGTACAAGCAACGCCAGCAGGACTAATACCAAAACGCACCCATGGCTTACGAGCCTTGATAGCCTCATAGACATCCTCAACCATAAGATTTACTTGATGACGACGCCAATCACCACGACTAAGTCCATCAGGATTATATTTATCATACTGCGCCTGGTCTTTATCGTTCGTCATGCCTCCATTAGGATAAAAATAGTCGTCGAAAACAATACCATCAACATCATATTTTTCAATGATGTCCACGACAATATCAACTATTCGCTGACGAACTGCAGGAATGCCAGGGTTGAGAATTACGTTACTTCCACATTCAAGCAACCAATCGGGATGTGTATTAGAATAATCGGTAGGCAACTTACCATATGTAGCCTCACTTGATGAATAACGATAAGGATTTATCCAAGCATGACATTCTATACCTCGTTTGTGACATTCGTCTATTACAAACTGAAAAGGGTCATAATTAGGAGCTTTACCTCGTTCACCACAAAGGTATTGACTCCAAGGCTCGTACGCCGAGTTATAGAATGCATCAGAAAAACCACGCACTTGAAAGAAACATACATTCATATTCGCCTCTTCATATCGGTCGAGAAGCGTAATCATCTCTTCTTTTTGACTCTTCTCAGCCGATTCTGTATTATCGCGCGAAGAAGGCCAATCTATAGCCCACACAGTAGATAACCATGCTCCACGAAATTCTCGATTAGGAAAATCAGAGTGTTGAGCATTTAAATCAATGCACAATGCACAATGCACAATACACAATATAATTAGAAATATCTTCTTCATATCGCTATTTTTTTTGTGATAGTGCAAGGGGTCAATCTCGCACTACCTATTTTTGGGTATTTTGAAACGCAATATATTGCGCCTCTACTAGTTAGAACAATTTACTTGGATTAGGATTAATTGTTACTGCGTATGCCTCAACATCCTCGACAAGATAATGAAGTTTGTCAGTAACAGGATCGTAATAAACAATACCAGACTTAACACTTGAACTACCTGAACGCAATGCAAAATAGACACGACCTGTTACTTCATCAAGTGCCAATTGAGTGATACCGACAGGCTCATCAGGCGCAACACCCTCTCTATTTTTATTGGCAGCAGTTGGTGTTATCTGAGTACAACCATTGCCATTTTCAAAATATTTTGCATACGATGTTAAACCTTTAGTATCTCTTATGGCTTCTATATCTGAAATTGTACACTTATAAAAACCTTCACCTGTACCCCACAAAGTAAAGAAAAATTCTTGTGTTGCTTTATTATAAACAAATGATTTAGCCAACGAAGTACCAAGTGAAGTTAATAAACCACCAGAAGAAGGAATAAGGTCCTCATTTGGTAAAGCAGTTCCATCAGCAAGAATATCACTTGCTTTGAATCGCCAAATACCTCTACCATTAAATGTCTTACCCCAATAATAGGTGTCATCTATTTTTATCATATTTGAAGATATCGCACCATACGAAAGTCCACTGCCGTAATAACCAAGCGTGTTATTTTGCACCCAATAAGGAAACGTAGTAGCAGAATATGTAGCATTACGAGTTGAAAGTGGGACAGTAATCATACCAGTATTACGATCTGCATAATAGAGATTACCATTTTCAATATAGCCAAAAAACGGATCTTGAAACGCATGACCACCAACATTACTAATCATTGTTTCGATTGTAGAAGCATCTGCAGCCATAATTGTAATTTGTCCGTCACCTAGTACACCATCTGCATCATTGATGTAATAGAACTGTTTACCAGCATCAAGACAATAAAGCTTGTCTTCATAACAAAGAATATTAAACATGTGTTGCCCTGCAGAAACCCCCATATCATACGGTTCTATAACCACTCCTTCAGAAGGCGTAGCTGGAATCTTAACCGACATAATATTTCCCTCAACCACAGCATAATAAAGTGTCGGAGCAAGAGTATCCAACGCAACTTGCACATTTTTCTTAACTACCTCAAGATTACGACCACCAAGAACCACCTGCAAACTAACAGTTTGTGAACCCACTTTTGCAAACTTAACCTTTCCAAGCTCTTCTGGTAAACCAACAAAAGAGGCTACAGGCTCGCCAGCTTCATTTGTTGTTCCTTCTGGGAATGTCCATTGATATTCAGCAGGAAGATCTCCTGGATTTGGCAAATCAACTTTAAATGAAATATACGATGTCATAACTTCACAAAGCGAATCTTCTTGAATCAATGTTACTATTGGCTTTATATCTGAAATATAGATTTCATTAGATTTCGCAACTCCATTAGCTTTGAGTGTAACAACATATCTCCCCGGTGTCTCAAAACTATAAGAAACAGTATCACCCATAACCTCTTTACTACCATCACCGAAATTCCAAATACAATCGGTTGAAACTGGTTTAGTAGGATAAAATTTGATAGTCGCACCAACATAGTAATCAAGTTGATAAGTATCACCCTCTACTTGATAGGTAAAATTAACTTTATCTTCAGGAAGATCTTCTAATTCAGGAATATGCTCTTTACATGCTGTAAAGTTGATTGTGAACAAGCACAATAACAATAATTTAAATAGATTTTTCATAGTGCTTATTTTTAATTAAGATTTATAGTTGTAAGTTTAGTTAATCCCGCAGTTCCTTTAGTATCTAAACACTTAAGTTGTGCATTAATAAGGTAACTACGAGAATAAGAAATACTCAAATTACCCTTACCATCATCTATCAAATCCTCAAATGTAAGTGTTTTAAAAAGCGAATCAAGAGGAGTAGGAATTACATGGCCAATAAAATGATAATACTCTATTTGTGAATTTTCATCAAAAGATTTTGTTACGTATGGTTTAAACAAATCTACTCGCCAAATTGAATCTGTTGACACAAGTTTTTCAAAATCTTTATATGCAGCATCAGGATTAGATACAAGATAATTATAGAGACTATCTTTGAAATTCTGCATAAAATCTTCACCAAAATTAGTATTTGCTTTATCTTCTGTAAATTCTGCACCACCCCATTGTACACGTCCTAATGTATTTGATGTTGGGAATGTACCATCAAACTTATAAGCACGTTCTTTAACATTATAATTTTCCTCTTTATGCTCAAATTTCTTAATACAAGTCGAGATACGTTGGATATTAGAAATCTCAGAAGCAACTGTATAAGGGACAGAAACCACCCATGGAGCCGACACATTCTTACTTACAGTTTCATGAACATCATACCACACCTCGAGATGCGAAATTGGAGTTTCTTCTTCGGTAGTGTAATATTGTACAGAAAAAGCAACATCTAAACCAGCAGATACAACAGTGTTAGGTATAGTCCAATGTACTTGAGGTGCCATTTCACCAACAAATACAAGATCGTCCATTTTATCGTGCTTGTCACAACTTACAAAAGCAAAGGCAAGCAAACCAAAAATCAAATATTTCAAATTATATTTCATATCGCTATCATTTTAATATGTTCATACTCATTTCTTGAATAATTCTGGATTAGAATACATCCATTCTCCATCGCCAAAGTTAGTAATAGCAGTCGTATTACCTGGTTTTTGCCAAATCATTCGATTACGCATCCAATCTGGATTTTGATAAATACCAAGACGTTCAAGTTCTGGGCGATTATATTTTTCTTCAGTTTCTGGGTCAGCGGAAATACGATTCATCCAAGCATTAGCCGAAAGCTTAAAATTTGTACCCAAATCTTTATCAGTACTCCAATGTGGTTCGTAAATATTAAATGGACGTGTCAATACAACTTTTTGCGTAAAATTTGCTTGGAAGACACCTGATTTTTGAGGATTAAATACCTTCTCTACATCATATACATAAACATTATCATACTGAATACCATTCATTGATGAACTATAATTATACCTACGAACATCACACCATTGTTCTGGCTGAAGATACATTGCGACATATTTTTGTTGCATAAGATGTGCTATTGTAAACCCAGTAGCAGGAATACGTAATTCTTCAAAAATAGCCAAACGCTCTTCTTCGATTATACCAAGAGTACCATAAACACCATAACGATTAAAACTTGTACGAACTGCATCAAGCGTTACACTACGAGCTTCTGCTATATTACCTAGCCAATAAAGAGCCTCTGCTTTAGCAAACAAAAGTTCCTCTTCAGTAATAAATGCAATATAACCATCATCTTTTGTGTAAGGATTAGTTCTATCCGTAGTACAGTACAAATCAGGAAAATATTCTGCTTTATAATCTGTTCCAAAATCAACATCCATACCTATATTACTTTTCAATGAACGCAAAGATCTGTTTTTAGCAGCATCCGCACGAGGCTCCATCATTCTATCTGCACGTGGGTCAAGAGAAAACATAGGTACTTTCTTCTTCTCTTCTTCAGTCGCTACCCCGTTGTCAATACATTCAAAAGAACGCTCTGCAAACATTGTCTCTCCTGGATAAAATCCTAATATAGCAGCCATAAACTCAGAAGGAACTGCCGATGTTAACAAATTCTCACGAGCTTGAGCCCAACCAAGATTCATTTTTGGTTGTGTTGGCCCCCACATACAACATTGCTCTGCAGTACCACCATCGAATTTGTAAATGGGCTCAGTCCAAGATGGGTCATTCAATGCTGCATCAACAGCATCAATAACAGCTTGACATTTACTAAGGTCTTGATTTGGAATTTGACGAAGCATTACACGTGCATAAAGAGCTTTAGTAAACGCACGCCACTTACCAAGATCACCCGCAAACATACGATCTTGTTTCTCATCAATAACACCATTTGTTGAACAGTTAATCCATTCTGGGTCTTCGTACAATTTAATAAGCTCTTCTAACTCTGATTGAATATATTCATACACATAACTTTGGTGATCATAACGAGGCGAACCCATACGGTCTTCAACCGATTCGGCATAAGCAAAAGTTTCACGAACTGGAATATCACCAAAAATATCTGTTGTCAAAAGCAATGAGTGAAGACGAAGCGTTTTCGCAATAAGGATATAGTTGCGTGCATTTTTCTTCTCTGCATCTTCGATAAGATATGTCGAGTTTACACCTACATCAATATAACAACGACGCCATTGTGGGTGACGGTTTGCTGTAAGCCAACCTCCCCAACCATTTTTATAAGGATAAGAAGATGTAGATGCCTTACCTGTTGTTGTCAACGATTGTGCGATATAAATACCATACTCTGCACAATCATAAACATTTTGAGTGGCATAAAAAAGTAATGAGGGCAATACTACATCACAAGTTACAGTAGTTGGCTGGTCTGGAGATGTATTGACATCCAACCATTTTTCACAACTATTCATTGAAGTCATCAATATCAACGACGCCAATGCTATATATAATACTTTCTTCATAATTTTAAATATTTAGTAACGAGTCTCAAATCTCGAGTTTCTAAACTCTAAACTTTAAACTCCAAACTTTATTAGAATGTCAATTGGAATGAAACATTATAACTGCGAGTTGAAGGTACTGCATAGTTATCAATACCCGCAGAACCTGTACCCGCAGCACCTACACTTGCATTGGCTTGAGGGTCAGACCCAGTATAACGAGAAATTAAAAACAAATTATTACCTGTGAACGAAAGTTTAATACCTTCGATTCCTTTCACACGTTTTAGCAATGACGAGAAGTCATAACCCAAAGTCACATATTGCAAACGGATGTACGAACCATCTTCGATAAAGTTAGATGACACTGCATAATATTTTTCTGATAATGTAGTTGCATCAAGCACAATAGGTGTCGTATTTTGTTCATAAATTGGATTACCATTTGCATCTATTCCAGTTTGAACTACACCATCCCATACCACTTGACGTCCACGATAATGCTCGATTGCTGAGTGCATACCAGATGACCATAAACCGCGGCTTGTGATATTTGCCACCGAACCACCAAGACGACCTTCGAACAATGCACTCAACGACCAACCTTTATATTTAACTGTTGTACTAAGACCTGACATAAACACAGGTTCACGATTACCAATCAAGTTTTCTTTTTTAGGACTGATTTGAGGATAACCCTTTTCATCACAAATTATACGACCATCATCTGTACGGAGATAATCCAATCCAAGTAATGCAGTAGTAGAACCTCCTTTATATGCAGCTGGAAAAATATCTCCATATTGTGTACCAGCAATACGATCAACATCATCAGGAAGGTCAACTACTACACCACGATTCAAACCGAGATTGAAAGCTGCAGTCCAAGACCAATCGCTATTTTTAATGATGTCTTGCTCTAACGAGATTTCTACGCCATGGTTCTTAACCGAGCCTTCATTACGTGTTTGAAGTACATAACCTGCTGTAACTGGTACACGCACTGTCACAATTTGATTGTTTGTTTGAATTGAGTAGTAAGCCACATCCAAACGTGTGCGACCTGCAAAGAAACGAACATCAACACCAACCTCCCAAGACGAAGACATCTCTGGTATTAAATTAAATCCTGTAGAAAATGAAGGATTATATGAATAACCTCCATCAGGAAGAGTTGGATATTGACCAAAACGACGGTCAAACAAATAGGCTGGTGCATCTTTACCTACCATTGCCCAGTTACCGCGCAATTTCAAATATGAGAACCAATCATTTTTAGTGTCCGTCATTCCTGGAATCAATTCCGACAATGTAACACCACCTGTAATTGATGGATAGAAGTATGGTGAATATTCATAAAGAAGTGTTGATGTCCAGTCCCAACGTCCAGTAACCGACAACGATGCCAAACCTTTATAGTCAGCACGAACCTCACCAAAAACACCAGCCCAACGACGTTTGCTGTGAGTTACACTAACATCATCTGTTCCATTAATTTCAGATACGTTTGCCATACTATATACACCTGGCACAATAAAATTACGACCCGCAATACTATTCGACAAACCTGTGCGTTGTTTTACCTCTGCACCAACCATTACGTCCAATGCAAAATCACTTGGAAGGTCGAGATGATAACTTGCATTGAAATTAGCTGTCAACAAACGGCTCAATGATGAGCTATTGCTATACGAACCAAATGACGATTGACTTGCCGATGCCACTTGACTCTCTGTCAAATATGGGTGAGTCAAGAATGTCTCCAAATCATCTGTCTTTTGTGAATCTGGAACAAAGTTTGTGTCGCTAAAGCGTGGCACTGCATAACCATCATACGAATAGTTATTTTGGTCCATACTAACGCGAGCTGTAAGATTCAAACCTTTCACTGGAGTTGCTGTGATATAACCCGAAAGGATTGTACGTGTGCTCAAATTAGCACCCTCATCCATATAACGGCTCCACAATGGGCTATATGGCGAGTTTTCTTTATCTTCTGTAAAATACAAGAAACGAATATCGCCCGATTCTGTTTTATAATTAGTAATATCATCATTAATAGGCCATGAATAGATACCTGAGATACTACCTGCTCCACGCGATTTATTATAAGTGATATTAGCATTAACACCTGCTTTTATATATTTATTAGGTGTATATGTTGCCTTAACCATTGCTGTAACTTTTTGCAAATAGTCGTTTGGCACGATACCATCATTATTTGAGAACGAAGCCGATGCCAATGCTTGGAATTTTTCACTACCACCCGAAAGCGACAAGTCATATTTGTGATATAAACCAAAGTCGTTAAAGAAATCTCTAACGTTGTTATACAACACATCACCTTCTTGAACCATTGGTCCCCAACCGTTTTTAGTCTGTTCGCGATAGAAACCATTCGATCCTGGCAAATATTTTTGTTGTACTTCAATCAAATTTGTTGGAGTATCAAATTGCACACTTGCATTGAATGTTGTAACAAGTTTACCTGCATTCACTTGCTTTGTTGTAATCATCAAAACACCAGATGCTGCCTCTTGACCATAAAGTGCCGACGCTGCAGCACCTTTCAACACTGTGATACTCTCGATATCATTAGGGTTCAAGTCTCCTACACCTCCAGTCAATGGCATACCATCCAACACGATAAGTGGCTCATTACCACCCGAAATTGATGTTACACCACGAAGAATAAGTTGAGAACCTGAGTTTGGCGAACCACCACCTGTTGTAACATTGACACCAGCCACACGACCTTGCAACGCATTCAACACGTTAGCCGATCTACTTTCTGTCAAATCATCAGAACCTACATTTTGAACTGCAAAATTCAAACGTTTCTTTTCTTGTACAACACCCATCGCCGTTACAACAACCTCTTCCAACACCTCTGCATCCGTAACAAGAACTACATTTTGCATTGCATTTTTCACCACAATCTCTTGTGTTTTCATACCAACATACGAAACAACAAGAGTTTGTCCCTTATCGGCTGTGATAGTATAATTTCCATCAAAGTCAGTAATAGTACCATTTGTCGTTCCCTTAACAAGAATTGAAGCACCAATAACAGGTTGCCCATCATCTTTTGATGTAACAACACCTGTTACTGTCAGTGTTTGTGAAAATCCAAATTGGACCATCATACACAACACTGCGATGATTAAGGAGATTTTTTTCATAAATTAGACTTTTAGTAACGAGTAGCGAGCAACAAGACTCAACTCCTCATTGTTTATTTTTATAAATTATTATTCACAAACTATCATTCTAAACTATTTATTATACGCATCAATTGCTGCTTTTACCTCACCATGCATCAATAAAAGATTTTTTGCTTGGTCATATGGCAAATCAAGTTCATCAACAATCATACGAGTTCCACGGTCAACTAATTTAGCATTAGAAAGTTGCATATTCACCATCTTATTTCCCTTAACACGACCCAACTGAATCATTGTCGTTGTTGTAATCATATTAAGAATAAGTTTCTGAGCCGTACCAGATTTCAAACGCGTACTACCTGTAACAAACTCAGGCCCTACAATCGCTTCAATAGCAATATCCGCCTCTGCTGCAATAGGAGTATCTGGGTTACATGAAACCGACGCTGTCAAAATACCATTTTCACGAGCATGACGCATAGCACCAATAACATAAGGAGTTGTTCCCGAAGCCGCAATACCCACTACTACATCTTTATCACAAATATTACGCTCTACCAACTCTTGCCATCCTTTTTCAAAATCGTCCTCTGCATTTTCTACAGGATTACGAAGTGCATGTTCACCCCCTGCAATAAGACCAATCACCAACGTGTTAGGCATACCAAAAGTTGGCGGAATTTCCGATGCATCAAGCACACCAAGACGTCCACTTGTGCCAGCACCCATATAAAAAATACGACCACCCTTTTTCATACGAGGCACAATTTCCGAAACCAATTTCTCAATAGCAGGCAACGCCTTCTCTACTGCAAGAGGAACTTTTTGATCCTCTTGATTCATGTTGTACAAAAGCTCGCCTATACTCATTTGGTCAAGATCACTATAAAGCGAACTTTTTTCAGTTATTTTTTCAAAAGCCATATCTTACTACAATTTATTCCTGATTACAAAATACTTACTCCTTATCCAACCCTCATCAACTATTATGATAGTTCACAAGCCCCTCAATCGGATTTTGCATAATCTTACCCAACCTAATACCACAAGCACCAGCCGCTTCTATCAACTCCTCAGTAAAATAAAATGCTATCGAACCAATAAATCCAACCTCAAAATCCCTCCACTCATCATACTGCTTAATATTGCGATCAAAAAACGCCTTAAACGCACCAACAAGCAAACCATGAATATAAGCATTTTCGCGATGAGCCAACATAAATTTAGTAAACTGAGCCAACCAACGATTAGGAAACGGCTGCTTATAAACCCTATCAACAATACCAAGATAAGTCAACCCATACTCCTCCGTCAAAGCATCATAAACATCCTGTGGCATCTGCTTTTTCACCCAATCCGAAATCAACAACTTACCAAGCACACCACCCGAACCTTCATCCCCCAAAATATACCCCCCAGCACAAACACCCTTCACCAACTTTTCACCATCATAAACACCCGAATTAGCACCAGTTCCAAGAATACAAGCAATACCTTTACCTCTACCAAGCAAACCACGAGCAGCACCCAACATATCCGATTCAACAAAAACTTCAGACACTCCAACAACCATCTGCAACAACACTTCAAGAGCCTTATTTTTCATAGGATCAGCACAACCAGCCCCATAAAAATAAACTTTTTTAACATCATTACCACTTATTTGTGGCAACAACGCCTCCCTCAACAAAGCTTCAATCTCTTCCTTTGTCTGAAAAAACGGATTTATCCCCGCAGTCTCAAATACCTTAACAATCTGATTACCATACGACAAACACCAAGCAGTCTTTGTCGAACCACTATCCGCAACAAGATTCATTGACATAATAATACAATTTGTCGCAAAGATATAAAAAAAAACAAATCAAAACAAGCATTTTATACAAAAAAAAAAAAATTAAAAATCATTTTGTTTTCAAAAAAAAATATATAACTTTGCAATGACTATAAATAACTATATACACACAAATTTTCACACAAGCCAACACACACTCACAATGTGTATTCAATTCCAAAAATCTCAAAAATTAAATATAGGATACAGCATACTGCAAGCAACCCTCAAGCAACCCCAAAAAACACACACTCTCATTGTGTATCCACCCCCATTCAAAAACAAATAACAAAATAAAAATACAAAATTATGAGGACAAATCTTAGCTCACAAATCGTACTTTATCAAGTACCCAAAAAGTACTATCAGCCCGATTCCGCATTAGAAATGTCAGGCATTTCTCGACTCGAGAAAATCAAAACACACATCACTACAACATCAAAAGAAAGTAGTGAAATCGTTGCTCAAGAAATTGCAAATCTCATCCGCCAAAAAGCAAAAGAAAACAAAAAATGCGTAATATGCTTCACCAGCGGACGCTCACCAATCGAACTCTTCAACGAATTAGTAAGAATGCACGACGAAGAAAACCTAAGTTTTCAAAACGTCATAATTTTCAACCTCTTCGAATACTACCCACTTGATGTCAATTTTGCACAAAGCTGTCTAAACCAAATCAAATCAAATCTTCTTGACAAAGTAGACATACTCCCAGAAAACATCCACTCTATCGATCCAACCCTAAACCAATCAGACATAGCACAATATTGCATCGACTACGAACGTCAAATAGAAGAGTGCGGCGGCATCGATTATCAGATACTTGGAATAGGCGAAATAGGCAACATCGGCTTCAACGAACCAGGTTCACAAGCATCTTCACAAACACGCCTCATACTTCTCGACCATCGTTCTCGCAAAGAAGCAGCACACTTCTTCGGATCAACCGAAAAAGTACCAGCTGGTGCAATCACAATGGGCATCAACACAATCCTAAAAGCCAAACGCATCGCACTTCTCGCCTTTGGAGAACACAAAGCCGCCATAATCAAAAAAATAATTGAAGGAAGCATGACCGACCTATATCCAGCATCATTCCTTCAAATGCACACAAACACAACCGTATTCCTCGACATCAACTCCGCAAGTGCCCTCACACGCATATCATGCCCTTGGATTGTAGCATCTTGCGAATGGAACGACAAACTCATCCGCCGAGCTATCGTATGGCTATGTCAAAAAACAGGCAAACCAATTCTCAAACTCACAAACAAAGACTATAACGAAAATAGCCTCAGTGAATTAGTAGTCCTATACGGTTCAGCCTACAACGTAAACATCAAAATATTCAACGACCTACAACACACCATCACAGGATGGCCAGGCGGAAAACCAAATGCCGACGACACAAATCGTCCAGAACGCGCAAATCCATACCCAAAACGCGTAATGGTATTCTCACCACACCCTGACGACGACGTAATCTCAATGGGCGGAACACTCAAACGCCTCGTCGACCAAGGGCACGAAGTACACGTATGCTACGAAACATCAGGAAACATCGCAGTAGGTGACGACGAAATTATCCGTTTCATCGCATTCATCAAAGGCTTCACCGACATGTTCGATCCTGAAAATAAAACAATCCTTGCAAAATACGAAGAAATCCGTAAATTCCTTCTCGAAGACAAAGGCAAAAACGACATAGACACTTACGACGTACGCATGCTCAAAGGCCTAATCCGCCGTGGAGAAGCCAAAGCAGCTTGCCGTTTCATGGGAGCCCGCTCAAAAAACCTACACTTCCTCAACCTCCCATTCTACGAAACAGGCACAATCAAAAAAGGCAATCTTGGACGTGAAGATATTGACATCGTAAAAGCTGTTATCGAAGAAGTTAAACCTCATCAAATATACGTAGCAGGCGACCTCGCCGACCCACACGGCACACACAAAGTATGTCTCGACGCAGTCCTCGCAGCTATCGACGAAATAAAAGATGACGAATGGATGCAAGACTGTCGCATCTGGATGTATCGCGGAGCATGGATGGAATGGGAAATCGACCATATCGAAATGGCAGTACCACTATCTCCTGAAGAACTTCGTGCCAAACGTAATGCCATCCTCAAACACCAATCACAAATGGAAGGAGCTCCATTTATGGGTGACGACGAACGTCTCTTCTGGCAACGCTCAGAAGATCGCAACAAAGCAACTGCCGACCTCTACAACCAACTCGGTCTCGCTGCCTACGAAGCAATCGAAGCTTTCGTACAATACATTCCAATCCGATAAAGTAAAGACAAAAAAAGGAGTCGAAA
The DNA here is from genome assembly GCA_045658305.1 of Candidatus Aphodosoma sp. Classification (GTDB taxonomy): domain Bacteria; phylum Bacteroidota; class Bacteroidia; order Bacteroidales; family Paludibacteraceae; genus Aphodosoma. The sequence goes on from JAZOUT010000117.1 coordinate 64,657, forward strand.
ACGACTCCTTTTTTATTTCTTTCTTATTTCTTACGTTGAATAGTAAACTCTAAAAGATTCAACAACGCTTGTCTTATCTCATTACCAGGGAAAATACTTAATACCTTCTCCGCCTCTACTTTATAATAAGCCATTCGCTGTTCAGCATATTCAATACCCCCAGTACGAGCCACAAGCGAACCAATATTATAAAAAAAATCTTCAGTGAATTGACGCTTTTTCACTGCATCAAGTATCAACGACGCCTCATTTGCATGAATGCTCTCAAGCGCATGAATAAGTGGCAATGTAAATTTACCCTCACGAATATCATTCAACGTAGGCTTACCAATCTGAGCGTTAGGTGTATAATCGAAAATATCATCTTTTATTTGAAAACAAATACCCAAATACTCAGCAAATTGACGTAATGCTTCACGCTGTTCCACAGTTGCACCAACACTAATCGCAGCCGACTCGGCACTAATCGTGAACAATACAGCAGTCTTCTTCTTTATAATTTCAATATAATCCTCTTCGGTCGGAATAGAATATGAATGTTGCAACTGAAGTAACTCACCACGAGTCAATATATTACCCAAAAGTGCAAGTTGCGCATAGAGTTCATTCTCTCCTGTTTCGGCAATAAATTGCATTGATTTACTCAATAAATAATCGCCAACAAGCACCGCTGTGCGATTATCAAATAGCGCATTTGCCGAAGGTTGCCCACGACGCTCCATTGTATTATCCACTACGTCATCGTGAATAAGACTTGCCGTATGCAACAACTCATACGCCGCTGCCACATTTATTGTTTTATTATTTGGTGCAGCACACAATTTTGCACAAAGCAATGTAAATACAGGGCGCACCTGTTTACCTTTTTGAGTACGCACATGGTCAAGCACTTTCTTTAGCAACTGCTCTTCTGCCGAAAATGCAGAATCTAAAAACTGCTGAAACAAAGCAAATTCAGCAATAATCGGAGCTTTAATCGATTCGTAATTCATATTTTATATTTTTCCTAATTTTTCTTTTTATCTTTCAACAAATCTTCCAATTGAAGCATTTCATCGCGCCATTGTGCAGCCTCGATGAAATCCAATCGCTTAGCCGCCTCTTCCATTCTACGACGTGCATTCTTGATAGATTTTTCGATGTCTTGATTAGACATATATTGCACCACTGGATCAGCAGCAATCGAGTTAGGAGTTGAGAATTGAGGGTTGAAAGTTGAAAACTCTGTCGGAGTAATCAGACTTGTCGGACGGGTCTGACTTGTCGAACGAGAAGATAATTCGGGCTCTCCTTTCGTTGGCAACGGAGACACTACTGTACGAGAAGCTACGGCTTGTGGTGTTATATTATTGTCAGCATTATATTTCAATTGTTTTTCGCGACGACGCATAGTTTCGTCTATGGTCAAACGCATAGATTCGGTGATTGTATCGGCATACATAATTGCCTTGCCATTAAGGTGACGCGCAGCACGTCCAACAGTCTGAGTAAGCGAACGATGTGAACGCAGAAAACCTTCTTTATCAGCATCAAGAATAGCAACCAATGAAACCTGAGGCAAATCTAATCCCTCACGCAAAAGGTTAACACCAATCAATACATCAAACATCCCCGCTCGCAATTCATCAAGGATTCGAACTCGCTCAAGTGTATCTATATCAGAGTGTATATAATTGCAACGCACACCATTGCGCTCAAGATATAAATTCAACTCCTCTGCCATACGTTTAGTCAAGGTCGTAACCAAAACTCGCTCATCCTTCTCTACTCGCAACACAATCTCTTCCATCAAATCATCAATCTGATTGAGTGTTGGACGCACTTCAATTATAGGATCTAATAGACCTGTTGGACGAATAACTTGCTCTACAATAACGCCTTCTGACTTTTGCAATTCATAATCTGCAGGAGTTGCACTAACATAGATAGCTCGTTTAATAAGTTGTTCAAACTCCTCGAATTTCAATGGACGATTGTCCAAAGCAGCTTCAAGACGGAATCCATATTGCACCAAATTCTTCTTACGTGAAGCATCACCTCCATACATAGCACGGATTTGAGGTACCGTCACGTGACTCTCGTCAATAATCAACAAGAAATCATCTGGGAAATAATCCAACAAACAGAATGGGCGTGAGCCTGGCGGACGATTATCAAAATAACGACTATAATTCTCTACTCCAGAGCAATAACCCACCTCTTTTATCATTTCAAGGTCATAATTCACACGCTCCTCCAATCGTTTTGCTTCATAAGGCTGACCTCGCTCAATAAATCCTTGCACCTCACGCCCAAGGTCAATTGCAATTTTATCGATAGCAGCATTAACACGCTCTTGGGTAGTTGTAAATATATTGGCAGGATAGATTTTAAATTCCTCAAAGCGCTGAAGTGTATGATTATTCACTAAATCTAACGTCTCAATAACATCGATTTCATCGTCCCAAAACACCACTCGCACTATATAATCGGCGTACGAAATACAAATGTCGATGGTCTCGCCCTTTACACGAAAATTGCCTCGATTTAACTCTATGTCATTACGAACATATTGAGCGTTGACAAGTTGATACATTAAATCTTGACGAGAGTAACGCTGCCCAGCCTTTAGGGTTATACAATTTTGTGTAAAATCATCAGGATTACCTATACCATAAAGGCACGAAACTGACGAAACAATCACAACATCGTTACGACCAGACAGCAATGCAGCGGTAGCAGATAGGCGTAAACGGTCGATTTCATCATTAATAGCAAGGTCTTTTTCTATATAAGTATCAGTATGCGGAATATAGGCTTCGGGCTGATAATAGTCGTAATATGAAACAAAATACTCTACTGCATTCTCTGGGAAAAAGGCTTTAAATTCACTATAAAGTTGGGCAGCAAGAGTCTTATTATGAGAAAGAATCAAAGTTGGGCGACCTATATTGGCAATCACGTTTGCCATAGTGAAAGTCTTACCCGAACCCGTAACACCAAGCAGAGTTTGAAATGGTACACCACGACGGATACCCTCAGTCAACTCTTTGATTGCCTGAGGTTGATCGCCCGTAGGAGCATAGCTTGATGTTAATTTAAAATCCATTTTTATTTCAGTTCAAATATTACTTCTTTAAATGCAAAAATACGTTGTTCGCCAGATTCGAGGCGAAGAGTGAGATGACCTTGTGGACCTATATCTTCTATCTCGGCACGAAAATGCTCCCCTTCGGGTGTTGAATAGTTATGATAACCTGTGCGTCGATAAAGGTTATTCATATATTCGTAATGAAGCGATTGCTTTATATCATTATTTTGCCAATTATCAGCAAAATAGACGTAATAATTAAGTATATTTTGATATATCTCTTCGAGTATCTCTCCTCGGTCATTATTGCGCCCATTGAATTGTTTTAGGCTGACTGGATTTGGAGCGTCACTCACAAACAGCTCTTGATTTATGTTTATGCCTATTCCAACAATACAAGTGTAGATAGTCGACCCGCACAAGGCATTCTCAATAAGAATACCGCAAAGTTTTCTATTGCCAACATAAATATCGTTAGGCCATTTGATGGTTATCTGTTGACGAATATAGTCTTGTAGGGTATTGATTATTGCAAGTGTAACAAGCTCGGTGATAATAAATTGCTCTGCTGCGGGTATGACTGTAGGTCTTAACAATAGACTAAAAAGTAAGTTTTTGCCATCTTCGCTCTCCCATCGATTGGTGGCTTGCCCATGCCCAGCAGTCTGAAAATCGGCCGATAGGCAATAACCATGAGGCAACTCTTCGACCACCATACGACGACGGAGTTCAGTGCTTGTTGAATCTATGTTTTTTAGATGATAAATCATATCTATTTTTTGGCGGTTTTCTTGCTTAAAGGTTGCTTGAAGGTATGGTTCACTATCTTGGAAGGTATGGTTATCCTTTGAAGTGGCATACTATTGGGTTGAGTAAGCATTTTATTTCACGAGTTCTAAAAGCCACTCTTCAATTTGATTTTTTACATCTCTACGTTTGCAAGTAAAATTGTTTACCATCACGGTAACGGCATATTCTTTTTCGTCATACATGATATAACCACTATAGCATTGTACTCCACTAAGACTGCCAGACTTGAGACGGGCTTTATCTTGAAGTTTTGTGCGATAAAGGAAAGAACCGACTGTGCCTTCACGGCCTGCACGAGGGAGTGATTGATAGAAATCATCCCAATTAGGACTCTTACGCATGTGTGCCAATATTTGATTTAAGAAATTGGCACTATAAGCATTTTGGGCTGCGAGTCCACATCCATCATAAAGGAATAAGGCTGAGACGTCGATGCCTTGTTTTTCCCAATAGTTTTTAATGACTTGTATTGAGGCTGAGGATGTTGCTTCATGTGGCATTATAATATTGCCAAGGCGACGAAAGGTGTGTTCGGCATAGAGGTTATTGCTTTTGAAATTAGTTAAACGTATGATTTCACGCAACTTACGAGATTTATATTCATGAATTAGAGTACGCTGTTCAGGAAAATATTCCGTTTGCACACTATAATTACCATCAATTTGTATACCCCAATTATTAAGCATTGTGTACAACGATTTTGCCACTACAAGTGATGGATTGGGTATTGATGTACGCACAACATAGTTATTACGATTGGCAGGCATACCACCCTGAAGATAAAGGGCTAATCCAAGTGGTTGACAAAAAGCCCAGACACTATCTTTAGGGATTGCAAGAGTTTTCACTTCATTATAAATCGCAAGATTGGGTGTTTCGGGCCACACACTTGTGACTATTGGTTTTGTGCCAAATTCGCCAGAATTCATCGTGATTATCGAGGTGTTATCGAAGGCAGAAAGTCCAAATGCAGCTGCACCGTAATGGAAACCCATATCTTCCCAAATCCATTTAACCGAAGCCGGACAACGATCGAGACATGTAGGGTCGATAATTACATTGCCGGTTATGTGATTTATGCCTTTATGTTTAATAACTTTGACAAAATAATCGAGAAAAGCACGATCGCCAAGATGAATGGAGCCAAGGGTTGGATCGGCTCCGCCACGAATGATAAGATCTCCATCGAGAATACCTTTTTCGATAGTGCCATTAGTTTCTATATAAGTAGAGAATTGAAAATCGCCACCAAATAGTTCGAGTGCTGTAGCTGTGGTAATTAGCTTAGTAATAGATGCGGGAGTAGCACACTGCATTGGATTGTGAGAGGTCACTATTTCACCTGTTTTTAGGTCTAAGACTTCATAAGAAATAGTGGAACTTCGAAGAGACGCAACGTTTTGCGCCCTCAAATTGAGAACTGATAAATGAGAACTGAAAATTAAAAGTAAAAGAATAAGTTTTAGTTTCATATTTAGCATAGAATTAGACATTTTTACATTAACATAAGCCAACCTATTGTTACAGAGAAAAAGCCATTTAACCATCCACAACAAACTTGCCCGAGTGTATGAGCTTCGAGTTCGATTCGCGACCACCCTAATATACCACTTAAAAGAATTAGACAAACAAGAGGTATAATCGGTGTTGTTCCATAGATTATTGCAAAAGTAAATATACCACCACATAGACCACCCATACCAGAAAGATGTGCGCTTATTTTCCAAAAATGATTTATCGGTAATATAATAAGTATCGATATCGCAGCACTAATTATAGGTGCAATATAAAAGATATTTAACCCAACTCTATACAGCCAATAAGCCCCAAATAAATATCCTAAAAAGGCAAGAAAGAATGGTATAGGTCGTTGTTTACGATTAGAAACAAAAGTGTCGGTAATAACTCCATACCTCATTCCAATACCTATAATAAAAGCTGGGAATATGCCTGTTGATAAAAACACAATAAGCCAAATCAAAGATTTGGCTGATATTGGCAAATTCAACAATATAGGATCACACTCTGTCAGCAGTATGACTCCATAAAGCGGAATGAATATTGGTTGTAAAATTATTGATATTATTCGTGCAATTAAATTCATATTAAAGTTCTCTACGAAGGCGAGCAACAGGAATATTGAGTTGTTCGCGATATTTGGCTACTGTGCGACGAGCAATTTTATAGCCTTTTTGGTTAAGTATTTCGGTTAAAGTATCGTCAGTAATAGGCGATTTTTTATCTTCGTTAATAATAGTCTCTTTTATAATAGTTTTTATCTCTTTACTTGAGATCTCCTCACCATCGGTTGTACTCATACTTTCAGAGAAAAAATATTTCAAAGGTATCACACCCCACTCTGTTTCAACATATTTACTATTACTTACGCGCGAAATAGTACTAATATCAAACCCAACTTTATCAGCGACATCTTTTAAACGCATCGGACGAAGGTTACGTTCATCGCCAGTACGGAAATATAGTTCTTGAAAATCCACAATAGTTTGCATTGTCTGCAAAAGTGTATTATTACGTTGCTGAATGGACTCTATAAACCAACGTGCAGAATCGATTTTTTGTTTTGCAAATTGCAATGCTTCCTTATTCTCTTTTGTTTGATTCTTCGTGTTTCCAGAATAGTCTTTCACCATCTGATGAAAATCATCACTAATACGCAAATCTGGAATATTACCATTATTCAAAGAAACAAAAATATTACCATTCACGTTCTCAACCACAAAATCAGGGGTAATAGTCTGAGAAATAGTATCAGCTCCACTACCAAAATTAGCTCCTGGATTTGGATTTAGATGCTTAATCAAAGCTATTGCTTCTTCCAATACATCACGATTAACATTGAATTTACGCATCATAGCATCATATTGCTTACGAGCAAGCATATCAAAATTGCGATCAACAATAAGAATAGCTAATTTTAAAGTATCTTTAGGTACATTATCTTCACGACATTTAGCTGCAAGTTGTATAGACAAACACTCCTGTAAATCAAAAGCTCCAACCCCCACAGGCTCAAGCGATTGTATTATATCAAGACCTTGATTTATTTCATCATCATCAACCCTAACACCCTGACTTGCTGCAAAATCATCAGCAAGACACTCTACTTCACGACGAATATAGCCATTAGAATCAACATTTCCAATAAGATATTCACCTATTTGACGTTCACGAGGCGACAGATTAAGTGTATGCAATTGTTCAAGTAGAAATTCTCCCAAGTCTTGCCCATTGCTCTGTTCTCGGCTATAAGTAGAATCATTGACACTACGATTATTTATATGTAAACGATAACCTGGTATCTCATCACGATCTTCAAAATCATCACCATCACCAATCCATGCCAATTCAAGATCATCGGCACTTGGACGCACTTCCTCCTCGCGAATTTCATCATAAGTATCATCTCCTTGCACTTCTATATCTATTTCAAGGGCTGGATTTTCAACCATCTCTTCACGAATACGCTCTTCGAGCTCAATAGAAGGATATTCAAGCATCTTTATCACCTGTATTTGCATAGGCGATAATTTCTGTTGTAGCTTAGTACTAAGTTGAAGAAAGTTATTTTGCATATATATTAAAAAGTATTAGATGTTAAAAGCGAGAGGAGAAAAACTTATTAACTTTACTCGTCTCATCAACATCAATACAAAAATAATGCCAAAATTATTTACGGATTAAATTCATTAGTTCTTCACGAGTTTTTGCACTTTCAAATACTCCAGTAAAATCACTTGTTATAGTTATAGAATTTTGTTTTTGCACACCACGCATTTGCATACACATGTGCTGAGCTTCAACCACTACCATCACACCAAGCGGATTCAATGTCTCTTGAATACAATCCTTGATTTGCAATGTCATACGCTCTTGCAATTGCAAACGATGCGATATAACATCCACAACACGAGCAATTTTACTCAATCCAGTAACGTGATGATTTGGGATATACGCTACATGCACTTTACCAAAAAATGGCAACATGTGATGCTCACACATAGAATAAAATTCTATATCTTTCACAAGCACCATTTGGTGATAATCCTCATGAAATATCGCCGAACGCAATATCTCTTCAGGCTTTTGATAATAGCCTTGCGTAATAAATTGCATTGCTTTTGCCACACGTTGAGGAGTTTTTATCAATCCTTCGCGGTCGACATCTTCGCCCAAAAGACGCAATATCTCTTTATAGTGTTCCGCTATTTGATCAGTAACACTCTGTTGCTCTGGTAAATTTATAAAATCCATATTTCAAATTGAAAATTTAGAATTATCCTTACTCCCTAGTCCCTGCTCCTAATAAACATATATCATACTTGGAACTATATAAGTCTCCGTTGTAAATTCGGGGAATTCGGCAATAATCCATTGTCGAAGTTCCTGAGCCTTCGCATTAGTTACACAATTACCTATACGCACTTTCCAAAATGGTGAAGTATAAGTAATATAAATCTCATCCACCAAATTTGGATGCTTTGATACTAAAATCTCTTTTATTTCAAAAGCTCGTTCACGCGCTGAAGCACCACGATTGCTCGAAAATATCTGAATACGAAACCCTTTAACCTCCTCTGCTTCAGCCGATATTTTTTTCTCTATTGCTAAAAATATTGCCGAATCCTGATATATATTAATTACAGCCCCAGTTACCAAATCTGGAGCAGTCAACATATTGAAATAATCTCGAGTTGAAAGTTTTACCTCAACAGAATCTTGCTGAATTAACAAAGAATCTGTCCCTTCATCATAAAAAACCTCTGCTTGTGCATTTAAATCAGTGCATAAAGTACACACAATACACAATATCAAAACTAATATTTTTCTCATATCTATAAATTGATTTTCTCGTAATACTTAACAAAACCTGCACCCATAATATTTTTAACATCATCATCACTATAACCTCGACGAATCAATTCCATCGTGATATTTATCAACTCGCTCGAATCATTACAACCTAACACTCCACCTCCACCATCAAAATCAGACCCAACACCAACATGTTCACTACCAACCAATTTAACCATATGGTCTATATGGTCACAAATCGTATTTATATCAGCGCGACCATCTTTAGCTAAGAAATAATTATATAGGCACACGTGTATTCTACCTCCACTCTGCGCCAATTTCACAATCAATTCGTCACTCATATTTCGCGCATGGTCACACCAAGCTTTTGCCGAAGTATGTGTTGCGATAATTGGCTGACTACTAAACTCTATCGCTTGCTCAATAGTCGAATCTGCCGCGTGCGACACATCCACCATCATACCCAATCTATTCATCTCTCTAATCACCTCACGCCCAAACTCCGACAATCCTCCATGCGTGCCTTTACCACGAGCCGAATCGCACAAATCATTATCGCCATTATGGCAGAGCGTGATATAACGCACTCCCATATCATAGAATTTTTGCACATTGCCTATATCACCTGCCAATGCAAATCCATTCTCAAGTCCGAAACAAACACTTGAAAGTTGAAAGTTGAAAGTTGAAAGTTGAGAACTAAATCTCACCAACTCAGGATATCTATCTACTTGCTCGCACAAACGATTGAATGTCTCCACCGCCACATTATGCGCCTCTTGTGCTTTTTGTTTATAATCAACATCATCAAGCTCCACCTGTGGCAAATATGCCACCATAAACGTACAGGCCACTCCTCCATCCTTCATTTTCACAAAGTCAACCTTCACCTCTTCTGCATCCTGACGCACTCCTAAGTCTGTCGTTTCTGTCCACACCATTGGCGTATCTGTGTGTGTATCAACCACTGGCGACGTACGATGCAACTCGCGCGCCCGCCCATACACCTCTGCCTCTGCCATCAACCAATCAAACAATGCCTTTTGCTCTGGATGCTCTTTATACAAATTCTCTGGGTGCCATTGCACACCAATCATCTTATATCCTGGCACCTCTATTGCCTCTACTATACTATCTGGCGCAAATCCCACTGCACGACACGATGGCGCTATCTTTCTCAACGACTGATGATGAAACGTATTCACTCCAACCACTCGCTTACCCATCACCTTTGCAATCAACGACCCCGGAGCCAATTCCACCTCATGAGCCACCTCACTACGAGGCTGATCTCCCTGTGAATGAGCCAACAACGCCTCCGAATTCTCTATCTGTGTATAAATATCTTGATAAATATCTCCACCAAACTCAATATTCATCGCCTGCATACCTCTACAAATACCCAACACTGGCATACAACGCTGACGCGCCAATCGCACCAATGCCAAGTCAAATTCATCTCTCAACACACAAGGTTTACCGCTCTGTGGCATCAACTCCTCGCCCCAATATTTAGGGTCAATATCTCCACCTCCAGTCAATAGCAAACCATCAACCATATCAAGCAAATTATTCAATATCTGCTCATTATCTGTCACCGGAAACACTACTGGCGTAGCACCTGCATCTATAATACATTGGACATAGGCAGGCACCAATCTATGCGCCTCCTCCCACCATCCCGACGAGACACCAATCTTCAATTTAAATTCCTCATTCTTCATTCCTAATTATATTTTATCCACTTAACTATCTCTTTCATAGTAGGCTTCTTGCCATACATCAATATACCAACTCTATATATCTTTGCCGACAACCATATAGTACCCACAATCGTCAACGCCAACAACCCAAGCGACAAACCCAACTGCCACACTGGCACATCAAACGGCACCCTCACCATCATCACTATTGGCGACGTAAATGGTATCATCGAGCACCAAAACGCCAACGGCCCATCTGGATTCTCTGCGCTATACATTCCTGCATACAACGCAAACAACACCACCAACGTAATCGGCGTCATAAATTGACTCGTATCCGACTCATTATCCACCGACGCCCCGATTGCCACAAACATCGACGAATACAACAAATATCCACCCACAAAATACACCAAAAACATCACAGCCACAAATCCCCAATCAATCGACCACAACACCTCAAAATGCTCCCCTAATGCCGACACCTCTTGCATCTCTACAGCCATTCCCGCCACAGGACCACCTTGCAACCCCGACATATCAATCCCCATCACACCCATTGCCATACCCACTATCATCATCGTCAACACCGCCCACAAAGCCATCTGAGTCAAACACGTAAGCCCCACTGCAATAATCTTTCCCCACATCAACTCCCACGGTCTCACCGAGCACACCATCACCTCCACAATCCTATTCACCTTCTCTTGCACCACCGAATTCATCACCTGCGACCCACTCACAAATATAAACATATATATCAACATCGTAGCCAATATACCCACAATCGATGCTATATCCGAATCCGACGTCGTCACGCCCTCCTCGCTCAACTTATACGTCGTCACCCTAACATCCACTCGCGCACCCTCAATCATATCCTTCAACTTCGGAATATTATACGACGCCAACTTCTGCTCCTCAACATAGTCCTCTAAAGCCGACTCTATAAATCTACGAATACTGCTCGGAAACTGCTTCTGACTATAAATCGTCACAGCATTCGCCCTCATAGCCAAATCATCTGCAATCACCACAACCGCCAAATAATCAGCCGAAAATTGAGAACTAAAATCCGAAACTTGAAAGTCA
>JAZOUT010000118.1:0-27028 GCA_045658305.1 Candidatus Aphodosoma sp.
CCTAATAAAATATTATGAAAATATTATAAAAAAACTATTTTAATTATTGTTATTTTATGTTTTTTTTGTACCTTTGTCATGTCCAAGAGTTCAATCTATGAATGAGGACGTACCTACCTATTACCTAAAAACTAAATTGTATAAAACAAATTAATTCAAATTATCCCTAAATTAAGAGGGACGATATGTTGTATTTGCATCATGAGTGCAAGTATGCTTGTCGAGGGGTGGTGCGCCTTGCGTAGAATATAAATTCTTCGGAAGGTGCATTTTTTTTATTTCAACATATACTGAATAAAATAATTTAATAAAAATATGAAACGAATTTGTGTAATATTCTTAGTCTGTATTGCTGCGTGCTTTGTTGCTAAAGCACAATATTTTTCTGTTAAGACTAATGCATTGTATGATCTTACTGCAACTTTAAATTTAGGAGTTGAATTTCGTGTAGCTCCACGTTGGACTATTGATATTTCTGGTAATTATAATCCATGGACTTTTGCGACATCTGATAAATATGTTTACCAAAAGAAATGGAAACACGTCATGCTTCAACCAGAGGCACGCTATTGGTTTTGTGAGTCGTTGAATGGTCATTTCCTCGGATTCCATGCTCAAGGTGGAGCGTTCAACTGGAAGATGCGCGATAATTTCGAAGGCTTTAAGTTCTTGGGTAGCGACCTCTCTCGTTTAGCCCACGAGCGTCTCCAAGGCTATTTCCTCGGTGGTGGTATCGCTTATGGCTATTCATGGATTCTTTCACCACACTGGAACTTCGAAGCCGAAATCGGCATAGGCTACTCTTATGTATGGTACGACGTGTTTGAATGTGTTGGTTGTGGCAAGAAAATAGCAGAAGACCAACGTCATCACTATGTAGGCCCAACCAAAGCTGCTCTTAACGTAGTTTACGTATTCTGATAGTAAAAAAAAGAATTGTATAATCATCGAAAAAATATAGAACAATGAAAAGATACATTATTATAATATTAGCTTTAGTTGCTTTTTGCGCTGCATCGCAACACGTCGAAGCAAAGAAAAAGAATGTTGGTGTTATTAAGGCTAAGATTGATAGCTTGAAAATGCAACGTAATGCCGACTATATGAGTATCAAGCTCTTTATGGATTTTGAAGATGTCAAAGTGCGTAGCAATCGTGCAATGCTCTATACTCCTCGTATTGTTAGCGATTCTGACACTATTGTACTCAAATCTGTAGGTATCTATGGTCGCGCTCGCTATTTGCAACAAAAACGTTATAGTAAAAATAACGAATTGAATTTTATTACAGGTACCGACGAGATGGGCTATCGCAAAAAAAATAGACCCGACACATTGAAATACGAAGCCGTAATCCCTTACGAGCCATGGATGGACGGTGCTCGTCTCGAATTAGCCAACAAAGAGTGTGGTTGTTGCAAAAAAGTGCTCGACGACCAAACAGATTCTCTCTACGACTATGTTGACCAAATCAAACCATACTATCCAATGCCGGTTTATTTGCGTCCTGAAGCCGAAAAGGTGAAAACTCGCGCCATCAGTGGTCAAGCATTCATCGACTTCATCGTAAACCGTACCGAAATTGACCCTAACTATCGTAACAACCAAGCCGAACTTGGCAAAATCTTGGCTACTATCGACCCTCTTGCTACTGACGATGATATCACAGTTAAAGAGGTATTTATCAAAGGTTTCGCTTCGCCTGAAGCTTCTTACCAACGCAATACCCAATTGGCAAAAGGTCGTACCGAGTCTTTGCGTCAATACGTAAATTCACTCTACAATTTCGGTAATCTCATTACTACCGACTACGAAGCCGAAGACTGGGTAGGGTTGCGCGCATACGTCGAAAAATCTAACCTCAAAAACAAAGCGGCTATCTTGAAACTCATCGACAGCAATCGCAAACCAGATAACAAAGAGTGGACAATCAAGAGCAAATATAAAGAAGACTACAAAATCCTCTACAACGAATGTTATCCATCGCTCCGTCACTCTGACTATCGCATCGAATACACAATCCGTAGCTACTCTGACCCTGAAGAGATTAAGAAAGTGATGTTCGAGCGTCCACAAAACCTCTCATTGCAAGAGTTCTTCCTCGCTGCACAAACAATGGAACCTGGTAGCGACGAGTTCAACGAAACATTCGAAATCGCTGTACGTATGTATCCAGAAGACGAAACAGCCAACCTCAATGCAGCTAACATCGCAATGACCAAAGGCGACCTCAAAGCAGTAGAGCGTTATCTCGCTAAAGCAGGCGATACAAAAGAAGCAGTCTATTCACGTGCAGCATTCGCATTCCTCAGTCGTGATTACGACACAGCCGAAGCCCTCGCTAAACAATCAATCGAAATGGGTATGGACGCAGAGCCAAAAGCAATGCTCGAAGAGATTGAAGATGTACGTCGTCGCCTAAACGTATATAAACAACGTGGCGAACTCGATAATGCCTATGAAGCTGTTGATGGTGAATTGAATGGCGAAACCACAAAATAAACAATAATAATTAGTATATTCGCTGGGGGGGGGTAAAACCATACACCTCTTAACTTTCGATTATAAATAAAAATTTTATAAATAAATTATTAACTTAAAACTTAAATTAATTATGAAAGCAAACAAATTTTTCTTAGGTTTGGCATTTGTAGGTGCTATCCTAACAGCTTGCGAAAAAGAACCTGAAACACCAGTTGCAACAGGTGAACTTTCTTACATTTCTGTAAATCTTAATTATGCAAATCAAGGCACTCGTGCTGAGTTTGAAAATGGTATTGAAGCAGAAAATGCTATTAAAGATGTAACTTTCTTCTTCTTTGATGCTAATGAGAATGCTTATACCGTTAATACTAATGATTTTACTGAAGGTACTGGTGTAGCTGCAAATTCTATTACTGTAACAAAAGAGCAACTTGGCGAAATGCAAGGACAAGCTAACGGTAACCCAGTAGAAGAAATTTCTAATGCAGTGTTGGTTATTGAAAGAAATAAAGTAACTCCTCCAAGTTATATGCTTGCTGTAGTTAACTGTCCTGATGCCCTTAAAACCGCTGGCTATAGTTTAGCAACTTTAAAAGAACAAACAGGTGCTTATAACACTATTGATAACGGTCAATATTTTGTTATGGCTAACTCTGTTTATGTAAATGGTGCAGGTGAAGCTATGTATGCAACTCCTATTACAAATGATAATCTTGCTCCTACAGCAGAGGACGCTGTAGCAACAGGTAAACCTGTAGAAATCTATGTAGAACGTACTGCAGTTAAAGTTCGCGTTAATAACTTTGTTGAAGATAATGAAACAGGTGTTAGATTTCAAGTAAAAACAGCGGATGGAGCTAATTATCAAACTATGGGTGAAAATGGTTTAGTGGATGTTTATGCTGAAATTATTGGTTGGCATGTAACTGATATTAATACTAACGCTTATCTTTTGAAAAACATTGATAATAGTTGGGAAGATGAAACAGTTGGTATTTCTGGTTGGAATGATCGTCTTAATTATCGTTCATATTGGGCTACATCTGTAGATGCAACAGCCGATCGTCATCCACACAAAGGTAACGATATTAAAGATCACAAAGTACCATTTGATTATTATTATGAAAATACAGGCGAAAATCATTCACAATTAGTTGTATTGGCTAAATTCTTTGCTGGTGCGGATGCTATAGCAAGTACAGATATCGCTGAATGGTGGGGTGTGAAATATACTATTGAAGGTTTGAGAACTGCTATTGCTAATAGTCTTGCTTCTGAACTTTATATTCAAGGAACAGATGGTAAATATACATCTATTACTCCTGAATATATTGATTTCCAACAAGTACCTAACTCTTCAACTTCTGAAAATGTTGAGCCTGGTAGATATTGGTCAAATGCTGTTTTGAAAGCAGATAAAGCTTCTACAGAATTCTTTAATGCACAAGGTCAAAAATTGAATGAAGCTACAGTAACTGCTATTTTCGAAGGTGTTCGTCACGCTAAAATCTGGTCAAAAGATCTTGGTGGATACTACTATCTTGATATTGCACACGTTGGTACACAAGCACCTGGTAATTTTGGTATGGTTCGTAACCACTTGTATGAATATACTATCAATAATATCGTAGGTCTTGGTACTCCAGTTTTCGATGGTAATCAAATTATCGTTCCAGAAAGACCAGAAGAAGAAGAAACTTACATCGCTGCTAAACTTAATATCCAAGCATGGAAAGTTGTTTCTCAAAATAATGTAACTCTTCAATAATTTTCAATAAATTATAAATCTAAGCACGGGGAGGCATCCTCGTCTCCCCGTGCTTTTTCTAAAAAAAACATAAAACGAGCGGTTGACTAAGTGAGGGATTAAACAATCAAGTTGAAATAGAGCGAATAGTTAAATCCAGATGGCGAAAAAGTTTTGAAATCTGTGTCATCTGTGGGAGATTAAATAAATTTTTCAGTGAGAGACAAAAAAGTCCTCGAAGAGGGCTAATTATGCTTAACCGCTGTGTGACCGACTATAAGGAGGGAACCTGCGGATAGAGAAGTAAACCTCCAACAACGTCCTCGAAGAGGGCGAACATAAAAATCAGAAATTCCCAATCGCAATCCAATTTGCGAACTATATATAAAACCTACCTAAAAATAAACCTAAATTGTAATAATAAAAAAACTCTATACAATGAACATTTCGAAACACATCAAACGAATAAGCTCAGCTTTAATGATAGCTTTAATCGCTGGCTTTACATTTACTTCGTGCAGTACGATTTTCGACTACGAAGGCGATTGTTCTTTCACGTATCATGTCAAGTTTAAATACGACAAAAACATGCTTTATGCCGATGCTTTTGCTGGTAACGTTACATACGTTTCTCTTTTTGCATTCGATGCTGAGACTGGTTTGTTGGTCTTTACCGATACCGAATCTGGCGAAGCTTTGAAAGCCGAAGATTACACTATGCCACTTGACCTTCAACCAGGTACATACGATTTATTAGCATGGTGCGGTAGTGCTGTGGCTGACAATAAAGTCATTGTGCCTGAGGTCGAAATCGGTAAAACTACATTAGCTGATGTTGATTGTATGATTGATAGAGTAGTTACTGGCGAACACTCTTCTTGCGTGCTTGATAATATGGGTTCTCTTTATCACGGCAAAGAGCGTGTTACTCTTACTGACGACGAAGGTAAACATATTAAAGTATTGTCATTGACAAAAAATACTAATAAAGTAAATATCATTTTGCAACACCTTTCTGGTATCGACGTTGACCCTAATCTATTTACTTTCCGCATCGAAGATAATAATGGTCACATGGATTATGAAAATAACATTGTTAGCGACTCAATTACCTATCATCCATGGAGTGTTCGTGCTGGTACTGCAGGTATAGATGCTAATATTCGTGATACCTTGACTCGTGCAACAACTATTACATCGGTTAGTGTGGCTGTGGCTGAATTTAATGTCGGTCGATTGATGAAAGAAAATGAACCTATGTTGTCAATTTACAACGTAGAAGAAAATAAACGAATCCTCTCTATTCCGCTTGTCGATTATGCGTTGTTGGTTAAGTCGGCTGACACAGAAGGTCGCACAATGAGCGACCAAGAGTATCTTGATAGACAGGATGGCTATAGCATGACCTTCTTCCTCGATGAGCATGGCGATTGGGCAAGCGCACGAATTATTATTAATTCTTGGTTGGTGGTAACCCACAATGTAGGTCTGGAATAACAGACAAATGATTATTACCTAAATTGATTATTACCTATTTTTATTATATTGTTTATTTATCTAAAACCTAATAATAATGCGACGACATTTGAAATATATATTGATTATGTTCATCATACCGCTTGTTACGTCGTGTATAATGGATTATGGTGAATGTGAGCCTTCATTAGGAACTAAAGATAATCCTGTATCTATTCATTTCCGAATGTCGATGGACAATAGTTCATCTTCTATGACCCGTGCGGCTACATGGGGCGATGAATATACCTCAATTGCTGGTAATTCTTTCGATGAACAAATAGATGTCTCTACTGTTCGTGTTTCGGTTTTCGAAGGCGAAACTTTCAAAGGTGCAGTTTCTGATTTGATTTGTTATAAGAGTGGCAACACTTATGAATTTTATGGCGAAATATCTAACATTGAGTTCGAAGCTAATCACGATTATAAATTTATGGTATTTGCTAATTGTGCTTCAGTAGATGATTATGAAGAAACTGGCTCTTACAATAACTTAACATTTAACACTACAGATGTTGTTCTCGATCAGAAATATATTCCTATGTGGGGTGTGACAGAGTTTAAATTGATTCAGTCGGGTACGGCTGGTAACGATCAGTATCTCTATGATTTGGGCACTATTTGGATGTTGCGTTCGGTGGCTAAAGTGCAAGTATTCTTAGGTCAAGGTGTTACTGATTTTACAATTAAGAGTGTTACAATTCGCAATCATGGCGCATCTGGTTACTCTTTACCTTTGAGTTGGAATAAAGTTGCAAACACTCAAAATCTATCTTGGAAAGCTGAAAACACAGATGCTCATAGCTTTAATCCTAAGCAAGGTATAGCTACTTCTGGATTGAATTTATCGGCAGAGGTTGAAGGTGCGAAATATGTTGCATATCTTCCAGAACAAGTCAATGATGGCAATGTTGTGATGGATGTTGTTGTTGTGGATAATGCTGGTGCAGAATATACTTTCGAAAATGCTATATACTTAAAAGACTATGCTTCAGGTCAAACCCTCGACCTTATGCGTAATCACTATTACGAATACACCATCACAAAAGTCAACACAGGCGTAAATCTCGAACTCACTTGCAAAGTTCAACCATGGACCCTCGTCGAAGAGTCATGGGACTATACCGATGTGCCTGCTGTTTATCCTGGTGGTTATATTACATGGAGTAGTAGTTCTTCTGTTAATAATGGCCGTGTAAATTTGACCTCTTCTACTGCAACATTTACCTTTGGTCTTTCGGCTCCCGAAAATGCTACTTGGCGTGCCGAGTTCGTAACTATAAAAGGTAATCAAAATGCATTCAAATTTACTGAGGTCGTAGGTGGCAATAATGATACGTATTATGCTACTGGCGATGTTGGCAAACTTGTTACATTGACTATCGGCACAATAGGCACTGCTACAGTCGGAAATAATGAGGCTTATTTAAGAATATGGGTTATACTACCTGACGGACGTACTATTCGCGTGTCGGATATGTTGTATAGTGCAAATGAAGAAAAAGAGTATGTTATAGTTCAAACTCCAATAATATAGATGGTGATGCTCTAATCCTAAGATGTTGAATCTATTTTATTTAAAATTGTTATGACTATGAAAAAATATGTAGTTTATATTATACTTGCTTTTGCGGTGATGTTCGTCTTGCCGTCGTGTGAGAATGGCGGTGATGTCGATTTTGCCGACAATACGCTTACGCTCACTCTCTCGTGCAACGATTTGGGCTTGACACGTGCTACTGTCGATGGCGAGGATGCGTATAACGAAAATATTGTTAATTCAATCGACTGCTACTTCTATCCTTCAAATGCTGATTTCAATACACCAGCTCTTTTGGTTAAAAACAATATATCTACTTTAACTAAGACTGCATTTGGTACATATACAGCGACTATCAAGTTCGAAGAAGAGGAGTTGAAGACGTTGTTCGGCACCGTAAATAAAGGTGGCTCGGCTAATGCTTTGATTTATATCATAGCCAATCGTCCTACTAATGTTTCTCTCCCAATGGCTGATGGAGTAGTTAAACTTGCTACTATCAATGAGTTGAAAGCTTTAACCATTACATCTGATTTTTCAAAATCACAGGCGCAAGCATCGTTTGTAATGGACTCGGATGGCAAGCCTGATAGCACAAACGATACTTCTGTGGCTGGCGATACCAACACCGATATTGATAACGACGACATTGTTACTTACACTATTGACAATAACGGCACTAAATCGCTCACAGGCGTTGTGCCTCTCTATCGCACTGCCGCAAAGATAACTCTCTCTGTCAATCGTTTTGGACCAGAAGGAGCTAATAATACTGTTACAGTAGGTGGTAAAACCTATACTCCAAACTATGGAGGTGTTTATGCCGTTTTCCATAATGGTGTGAGCAATTCGGTTATTGCGCCAGATGCAGTCAGTCAAGTTGCACCACCTTCTTATTTCGAAACTGCCGACTTTTCAATGGCTGCACAAGCTGCTCCTTGCCAACTTGGTGTGCCATTCTATTCATACGCTTCTGATTGGAGTGGCAAAACTGTAGGCGAAGAGGCTTATATCACTCTCGTAGTGCCTTGGCAAGCAAATGGTGAAACTGCTTATACTCCTTACTATTACAAAGTGCCAGTAAATTTCAGTGGCGACAAATTGGAGCGTAACACTCACTACAAAATCGATATCGCTGTATCAATTCTCGGTACATTGAATCCTGATAGCACTGTTACTATCGAGCCAAGCTACACTATCCTCAATTGGAGTGACGACGAAATCCCTACTTCGATGTCCGACTTCCGCTATCTCATGGTAGAGCAAAACTCGTATGTAATGAACAACATCAATACTATCAACATCCCTTATTGGACATCACATGATTGTCAGATAGTTAATGTTAAGGTTACAAAACTGAATTTGAAAGCAGGTGGAACAACTTCTGTAAATTCAGGATATACTTTACGAACTATAACGCGAGATGGTAATACTTATATTGAATATAGTCGTGTATTGGATAATGATTTTGAAAGTGCAAATTTCGATTTCGCTCCATACACAATCACATTCCGTATTCAGCATACTACTGAATCAACAAAATATTATGAGGATATAACAATTACTCAATATCCTGCTATTTATGGTAATTATGAAGTAAATGTAGATGGCACTAATGATGATCATATTGGTTATGTATTTGTTAATGGTTATACTAACTCTGGACAAACTTCAACAAATTCAGGATGGGATTTTTTTGGTTCGGTAACTCAACTTGTAGGAAGTCCCAATAGATATATATTTACTGTTACTTCTGTTGAAGGTACACCATACGTAATAGGTGACCCTCGTGATATGGATATAACTTATGATGGTGATGAGGCTGATTGGTGTGATAGAGGTAGAAGAATCACGAATGGTGTAATTAATACGACTGAAAATAATGAGATACGATACTATTATGGAACAGATGTAACAAGTCCAGGATATGACAATGCTACATCAACTACTGCAATCTATGCAAATGATGCAGTGGCTGAGGCAGCTGAACGCACAATCAATATGGTAGCTCCTAAGTTTATGTTGGCATCTGGTTATGCGGTTTTGCACACTACTGCATCACAAGTTCGAACTTTGGAGAATCTGAAAAAACGTTGTGCTTCGTATCAAGAGGATGGTTATCCTGCTGGACGCTGGAGATTGCCTACTCGTGCTGAGTTCGAACTTATATTAACTCAAGTAAATAAACGCTCTCTTCCAGAAGTTTATGTCTTTAATACTACTTATTGGTGTGCACATGGTTTAGGTACTCCAAAAACAGATAATAATCGAGTTTATGTAGATATGGAATACGTTGGATATGATACAGAAGGTCATTCAACCCGTTGTGTATATGACTTGTGGTATTGGGGTGAGCATGATAAAATGAATACATTAGCTGAAAAAAATGAATTCACTTGGGGTGATGTGCCTCGCTCAGAGAAAGCTTACGCTCCATCAATAAATCACTGATGTAGGGACACAGCGTGCCGTGTCCAATCGGTCGCCAAGACCGAAAAAGTAGGGACGCAGCGCATTACGTCCGCAACAAGAAATCAATAACAATCAAGATAGTGAACCGTACCTTCAAGATACTCACTATTATCCCTTTGTAATTAGAAAATACGCATAGAAAGTTGATCGAGCGATATTGTCCCCCTGTCTTAGGGGGACGAGGACAAAGTCCGGAGGGGGTGAAAAAGAAAATGAGAAAAAACATATAATAACCCCCTCGGTCTGCGACCACTCCCCCTAAAACAGGGGGAGAATACAAGAGGCGAAGTAAAAACTTAAAATTGCGATGCGCCAGTATGGACACACGGCGACGCCGTGTCCCTACAAGAGGAGAACAATCGAAACGGAGGGGTAATAAAAAACACAAAAACCAACTTAAATATTTTTATCGAAAACAAAATACGACTATGAAACGTTTACTTATTATATTATTCTGCCTTCCTCTGTTATTTGCATGTCAGAAGGAAGAGATTTTCGAAGAAGGGCAAGAGGTTGTACTCAATCTCAGTGTGGATATGGGCGATATGCAATCGGCTGCAACTCGTGCTATGGGCGATAATGTCGAAGGCACTCCTGCTTTGTGGTTGGCTGTGTTTGATGGCGAGGGCTATCTCGTGGAGTGGACTAAAGCCTTTGATTGTGTAACTAATAATGGCGTAACTACGTTCAAGGCTACTTTGCATGCTACAATGGAGAAACGTGTGATGCACTTTTTGTTGAATTATGTTGATGATAGTGCTGAATTAGAACTCGATTATGGACATGAGAATAATGTGATAGGTGGTTTGACTGTTGAGCGCAATCGTGATGTATATTGGCAACGCGTCGAATTGCCAGAGGGCATCAATGGTAGCACTGACCAAAATGGTACTGTTGCGAAATATTTAACTAAAGTGCCTTTGGTGCGCAATTTCTCTAAAATTAAGGTTACTGAAGCTTGCGACCACTTCGATTTGTTAGGTTTCTATGTGCTTAATGTGCCTAATCGTGGTACTGTTGCTCCTTTCATAAATGGCTCGTTTGTCAAGTATTACAACGAAAATGCACAATTCAATGGTGCTTCTTTCACCCCAAAAACTTATGCTACTTTGAACACAGAGGGTTACACAGGAACAATGCCCGACGATGATGAGAGAACAAATAAGCACACTGTGTTTACTGAATCTACAACGTTATTAGATAAAGATGCTTCTTATTATCTATACGAAAGCACTTATATCAATGGTAACAAAGATAAAACTGTTTCGGTGTTGTTGAAAGGTAACTATAATGGCACAGTATATTGGTATAGAGTGGATTTGGTGAAACCAGATGCTGAAACTGGCGTAATTGAGTATTTCGACGTATTGCGTAACTTTGCTTATACAATCAACATCACGCACGTAACAGCAGGTAAAACATCGGCTAAAGATGCGATTGAGCAACCTGCAGGTAACAACATCCTTAGTTCGCTCGATATTGCCCACTTGACCAACGTGTCAGACGGAACGGCTACACTCGAAGTGAACTATACTGATACTGTGTTGATTTCGAATGATGCTGTAACCGTAAGATACAAATTTACTGATACTGGCAGTGGCGCTCATAATAACAACGATATCGCAAATAAGTCAAATGAGTGTGGTTGGTATCTAACTTATGACGGACAAACAGCTCCAGTTGAGGTTGCGATTGCTAATAGCAACTCTACAGATGGTTGGCGCGATGTTACAATTAGTGTTAATGATGCAACAATTACTGAACGTAAAGAGGTTTCTATTACATTCTTTGCTACATCATCAACAAAAACAGTGCTTAGCCGTACAGTGCACTACACACTTATGCCACAACAACCTATGTTGGTAGAGTGTCCAGAATTAGTGCCAGCAACAGTAGGTTCAGATGTTAATGTGAATATCTTGATACCAGATGGATTGCCAGAGGCAATGTTCCCTCTCGATTTTGCCATCGAATCGCAAGCAGCAGGCAATACTTCGTATTTAGCACAATATATCACACCTGCAAATAGCGAGACTGTATCCGTAAAAACAGATGGTTCGATTGTTGATATTTCTAATCTTAAAGGCAAAAAATCGTTCCAATATGTAGTTACTCTCTCTTATGAAGATTACAAGAATGCGGTTGTAACTGAACGTACGTTGAGTAATGGACAAACCATGTCAATGCGTCTTTATCCAACACTATTTAAAACAAACACCGCCCAATCTGCTTCTACTGTGTATGCTTATAACAGATATTTCACTTTAGGCAAAGATAATTTTGCAAATATTAATTTAAGAGCGGTATTTACAGAAGATAATACAAATTATTATGGTGTAGGTCGTACAGCTACCTTAGAAATTCAATCAGACAAAGCTGGTACATATACATTATCATCTGAAACATTTGATCTTGACAACGCGACAAGAAATGTATCTGATAATTTTGAATTGGCTGCAAATGAGAAAAAAACAATAAATCTTAAGACTAATTCATTTGGAAATCAAGGTACAGTTAAACTTAACTGTACAATTGACGGAGTCAAATTCGAATATGAAGTCCAAGCAAGCGAACGTAATACTATTAAGTTAGGTAAGTTGACGTTGAATGGTACAAATATCAATTATGTTTCTAATATTACTATTACTTATAGTGCAGGTTCTGTTACAAATAAAACTGCAAGTGTGTCAAAAACAGATTTGCAAAATGGTATGTGTGAATTAGTTGTGCCTGGTATAACTGATGAAAATAGTGGTTCGTTTGTATTTAGTTATAGAAGGAATAATACTAGTGGAACAACATATAAATCTAGTGCACAAAATGTAAAAACAGTAATGAGTGATGTGAGTATATCATGTCAGTAGTTATTGATAAAAAGATCTTCGGCTTGGATATCCAAGCCGAAGTCTTTTTTATTATAGTCTGATAAAAATAAAACCTCGTAGAGGTGACAGAGATTTCAGAATTAATTATATAATTACCCAACAATATAACTCTGTTACCCCTCTGGGGTTTAGATGTGGGGTGATGCATTATCAGGGGCTTACGCCCCTGCCTGTGATATGTCGTCCCTGCGGGACTTTGAGTGAAAATGTACAAAATGACTTTTCGAAGTTGCAAAGTTGCGAAGTTGTAATGTGTGTTTTTTATTGAGATGTAGCAGGTAAGAGACGTAGCAGGCTACGTCTCTACTGGGTTATGATGAGTATAAATTGGGAAGTGGTGATTTTGTAATACACAATGAGAGTGTGTATTTTTAGGGTAAGGCGAGGGTTGCTTGCAGGTATCTCTATAGTATATTTAAATTTTGGTTTTTTAACAGATGAGTACCACTGTGAGTGTGTATTTTTTTATAAAAATTTAATGGTGGTGGGGATAGATTTGGTGCTTTGAAAAAAATGTAGTAACTTTGTATTTAGTTACTAGTTACTAGTTGTTAGTTTTTTTTAAAATTTTAGTATATGAAACGATTTGGTTTGTCTGTAAAATGTTTTTTGATTGTGTTGTGCATTGCAATTGGTGTGTGTAGCGCAAAGGCGCAAGGGGGTGTAGAGTTTCCGTATCCGCAGATACCGACTATGATGACTGAGCCTCAACAGCGAGCTACTTACTTGTTGATGCATTATTGGGATAATGTGGATTTCAATGATATGAAACTTGTGGCTAACGACGACTTTATGGAACAGGGGTTTGTGAACTATTTGTCGGTGTTGCCTATAGTGGATGCTCTGACGGCTGAACGCTCGGTTGAGGCGATGATGAAACGTGCAGAAGGAAATAAAATGGCATATATACAACTTGCTAATATAGCCGAAAAATATCTTTTTGAACCTAATTCGCCAATGGTGAATGATGAAACATATATAATGTTTTTGAATCAAATATTGAAAACAGGGGTGTTGAGTAGAGTAGAGAAGGCGAGATTTGAGTATCAGTATAAGGCGGTGATTAAAAACAGAGTGGGCAGTGTGGCAACCGATTTTATCTATATGGATAAAGATGGCAAAACGGGGTCGTTGCATCAGTTGAAGGCTGAGGAGACGCTGTTGGTGTTCTATGATCCGGAGTGCGATAATTGCGCCGAAATTATTGAGAAATTGAGATATAATAGGGAGTTGAATGTTAAGATAGCGAGTGGACAGATTAAAGTATTGGCAATCTACGCAGAGGAAAATATTGACTTATGGAAGAAAGAGTTGGCAAAAATGCCATCTAATTGGGTGGTAGGACGAGCTGTGAGCAAGATTAAATCATTAGGTTTGTATGTTTTGAGGGCTATGCCAGCAATTTATTTGTTAGATGGAGACAAGAAAGTGCTGAAGAAAGAGGCTGTGCCTGAAAATTTGTTTGAGTGAGCTAGTAGGGATAGTGGTTTATTTAACCCCCTCGGTCTCCGACCACTCCCCCTAAAACAGGGGGAGAATACATGGGGCAAATTGGTATTTTAAGGTTATGTGTGTGGAAAATACAATAATTATTCCTATTTAATCAATAAAAAAGCGTATAAAATATGGTAGCGCAATATTGTCCCCCTGTTTTAGGGGGACGAGCGAAGCGGAGGGGGTTAAAAAAAAAGAGTTGTTTGTTTTTTTTTAGTAAGTGGACGAGTTGGGGGGTAGAAAGTGTTAATAATTAGATTTTGACAAGAGTGAATGATAAAAAAAAAGAGAAGATATACAACAATATAATAGACCAGATCAAAAAGATTTGCGTAGGCAGCTACGTAATGAAGGAGAGGCACCTGAAGCAGTTATGTGGACTTTATTAAAAGGACGTCAACTTGAAGGGATGAAGTTTAGACGGCAATTTGGAGTTGGTCCGTATGTGTTAGATTTTTATTGTCCAGAAATTAAATTGGGAGTAGAATTAGATGGTTCTCCTCATTTTAAGTTTGGAAATTTTGGACGTGATGATGTTAGAGAGGATTATCTTTTTAGAGAACATGGAATTAAAATTATTCGATTTGAGAATCGTGATTTGTTTTATAATCCTGATGGTGTTGTTAATTCTATTTTGAGTATGATACGAAAAATGAAAGAACGGTAATTTTTTTAATTGCTGTTCTTTTTTTATTTTATCTTTGTTGATGGGGATATTCTTTGTTTTATGATTCTTTGTTTTTATTTGACCCCCTCCGCCTTCGGCTCGTCCCCCTAAAACAGGGGGACAATAGTGAAGACAGATTTATTTTTATGGATTTTATGCTTTTTAGAGCGAGATAATATGTGATTTTTAAGAATATTTTTATCGTTAGTTAATATAAAAATACGTTGAAATTTTGGTAGCACAGTATTGTCCCCCTGTCTTAGGGGGACGAGCCCAACGGGCGGAGGGGGTTAAAAAAATGGGGGTGTGTCAAAATGGGCACACCCCCATAAATCTAAAAAATATCACCATAAAATGTCTATATTTTTAGGAATATGTCTATTTATTTAGTAAAATAACCAAAAAACTGTCTACTTATTTTAGGAAAATACACTTCTTCGGAGTCTATTATTCATTGAAAAAATAGAGCTATTTGCGAACTTGCAAAGTTGCGAAATTCACAAAATTCACTAATATCTAGACACTTTAATGAACTTTGTAACTTTGCAACTTTGCAAGTTCAATATTTTTCAAAAAAACAAGGATGAACACACAACGAGAGTGTGTATAAATTTTGGCGGTTTTCTTCGGTGCAGTTTGCTTGCACCTTGCTTGAGAATCGGGTCTAAAAACACACATTCTAAATGTGTATTGATGATTAAATTCGAAAGTTTGAAAATTTGAAAATTCAAATTCTGAATAATTCTCATGTAATACAATCCTCCATTACACTATTTCCATTCTACTAATCAACCTCTTATAAAATTATACTGACAAAATTATTCTGTTAACATAATTTTATTTACATAATTAAAATAAAAGCTTTTGTTCGTCGCCACCACCTAAACTCAACAAGTTCAGTTCAATCTGCGATAAAACAATACACCATATACTGATAAATCTTTATGTGATAATAAGCATAATAAAAAAAGACGATGTGTCATAATGTCCAAATTGCTACGTTGTTCTCAATATTAAGCTTCAGTCATGTACTTCAGTACACTCCTTTCAGCTTAAATTTCAACGCCTTGCACTTTAGGTATTCTTTAGATTCTTGCTTCGCTCGTCAAAACAAGTAAAACTTCTTTTGCTTTCGCTTATAGCAAGAATTTTGACACATCTAAAAAGAGGCTGAGCCAAAAATTTCATTTTGACACAGCCTCATTTTTTATGTGGGAATATTTTTATTTTTGTGGAATTTCGCCTGTTAGAGAATTGAGAAAATCTACTATTTGTTCTGCTTCTTCATGTGTAATGTCTTCGCTTGTTTGGTATTCGACCATTGCATTTACTGCATCAAGTAGGGTAGCTTGTGTCGCATCATGGAAATATGGTGCAGTAAGAGCCACATTGCGGAGTCCTGGAGTTTTGAAACGGTGATCAAAGAATATACTGTCTTCTTGTTTGCCACGACCATAGTCCTCTTCTGTGAGTTCTGTGCCACGATTAGCAAAATAGTCTTTATGCAATCCCATGTGTTCGTAAGAAAGACCACCAAGGTTAACTCCGGCATGGCAAGTAGCACAACTATATTGTTTAAATAATTCGTAACCAACGATTTGTTCAGCAGTCATAGCATAACTATCTCCTTTAAGATAGCGGTCGAATGCTGAATTTGGTGTAATCAATGTTTTTTCGTATTCGGCAATAGCATTGCAGATATTGGCTTCAGTTACGCCATCAGTATATACTGCTGTGAATGCTTCAGCAAATTCTTTGTCGGCAGCGAGAATATTTTCTATATCGCTCCAACTTTTGTGTGCCATTTCTACAGGGTTGGTTGGAGGACCAGCAGCTTGTGCTGCGAGGTCTATAGCACGACCATCCCAAAATTGTACGAAGTTGAATGTAGCATTGAATACGGTAGGAGCATTGATACCTCCAAATTGTCCGCCTACACCTTCCGAGAATGGTTTATTGTCGGTGCCACCTTTGCTGAGGTCGTGACACGAAGCGCAAGATATTGAGTTATCGACAGATAGACGCACATCGTTGTAGAGCATACGGCCCAATTCTACCTTAGCAGGATCAACAGGTATAGAATCTGGAATCACTTGTATTGGCTCGTTAGCAAATTCTTCTGCAGCAAGTCCATTATAGTGATGCTCAGCACGATATTGCTTAATCCAATCGAGCATAATCTCTTTTTCTCTGTTATTTATGACTGTACCCCAATGTATTGCATAATATTTCAAAGGTGGCATAGTCTCATTCTGGAACGAGTGTTCTAATTTGTTGAGAGTAACTTCGTTGATAAGTTGATTATTTTTTATACTTTTAAAGACTTCTTTAACATCAAATTCGCGTATAGCTAAAGCTGCATCTTCTTTTACAACATCACCAATCATTGGCCAATTAGCATAAAATGGCAAATTTGGCGAATGTGAGTGACAAGCAACACATTGTCCTAATTTAAGCACTTTTTTAACTTGTTTATTCGGCTCGAGATTTTTGTCGGGTGTAATGTCCATAAATTTGTAGGTCATTACAAGGGCAATCAACAGGAGTAGGATAATACCTAAAGACTTTTTAATTCTCATAGATAAGTTGTTAGATATGTTTTTGGTTAGCATTTTGGTGAAAAAATAGGCGAAAAAATTTGCTCATTTTTCCGCCTACAAATATACGAATTTTATTTCGAATTACCAAACATTTTCTTGTTTATTTTAATGTCAGTTCGCTATAAAACGTCGGAGTATAATCTGTGTTTTCCGTTAGCTATAAAAGTTATATTGAACTCACGTTATTTTATAACTGCTCCTGGTGCACTATCGAGGTTGATATTTTCGGTTTTAGGAAGTTCAACAATTGCGCCTGATGAGGCTTTGATATTAGCACTGTTAGCGACTAAATCTTTGAAATTTACCACTGCAGCTGCCGATAAATCGGCTGTCAAGTGGTCTGCTTCTCCACAAATATTAACCACCGCTGCCGATGCTGTCTCAATGTCTAATTTTTTGCATTCAATACCGAGATTTATGACTGATGCTGATGCGGCATCTATCTCTAAATCATTGCTTTTGATGCGACTCGATTCGGCAGAAACAACACTTGCACTGCCAATTTCTATTTTCTTTATCTCTGTGCAATAGTGCACATCCACGCTATATTTATTGCCTAAATTTTCGACATGGTTTTGCATTTCTAATTTCAATTTGTTCTCTTCAATCGTAGCCTTTATGTTACGTAATGCATTGACGTTACCTTTCACCTCTACAAAGCAGCATGTATCTTCTATCAATTGCACAGCCAAAGCCTCATCTATCTCTATTTCAGCGAATTGTTCATTGCGTAAACGCTCTTCTGTAGTGATTTCGCTGTCAAATAAGGTTGTAAAACCGCTCTTTTCCCAATTGTTCAATTGGTTTACTATATTGGGTACAGAAAGTAATAATGTGTTGATTGACACAATAGTAGCAATAATCCATACTACGAACCACATCCAGCCCCAACCCGATTTGCGAGGGGTATTGTCTCTGCGTATGAGTCGGATTGTTGTCAGTATTATTGAAACAATCGGTATGAGTAGTGCAACGAGAGTCGCTACTATGAAGGTTATTATCGTAGTATTTGCGCTTGCAAACGGCAGAATTCCACCAAATATCACGCCTCCTACGCCTGTGATTATTCCGATAAGAGCTATTGTTAATGCACCAACAACTATAACTCCAATAAATCCCAAAAACAATCCTACAATGATAGCTGCGAGGCGGAACAACCATTTCACTACCTCTCCGAGACGTGAGCCTACACGATTTGCCGACTCGCGAAATTGTTCGCTATTCAAGTAACTTTTCATATTTTCTATTGAAGGCTCAATGCCTTGCATCTCAAGCTTTTGAGCTGTAGTAGTCGCTTCTGGTGCAATAACCCACACTACGAGATAAATCGGTATCAACCAACCCAATACGGTGATTGCAAGCAATAGCATAATCAAACGAGTAATGGTTACTTCCAGACCCAAATATGCAGCCAACCCAGCAGCCACTCCACCGAGTATTTTGTTGTCGCCATCACGATAAAATTTGCGATAACGTTTGCGATTCTCTTTCTCCTCCTCTTTGTTGTCTAATGTCGAATTATTACTCTCACCGCCAATCTCTTCGACAGTGCCAAGTTGTTCAATTACAGAGTTTACGTCTGTGATTGTAACCACATTTCTGTTGCCCGATTTCAACGCATTGCCAAACAATTCAGCCAATCGAGCTTCAATGTCGCGCATCACCTCTTTGCCGTCCTCGTCTGAGAATTGTATTTCAAGTTTACGTAAGTATTCGTTTAGTACATCGTATGCGTCTTCGTCGATGTTAAACACAACGCCTGATAGGTTGATAGTCAATGTCTTTTTCATTTTGCAATAATTTTTTCGTTATCAATAGAACATTCTTTCATAGGGGTATTTTTTACATAGTTCACTGCACGTTCAATCTCCGAGTATGCCGCTTCAAGCTCTTGCAAAAACTCATGACCTTCTGCCGTTAAACTATAATATTTACGAGGCGGACCCAGTGTCGATTCCACCCAAATGTAATTTAACAACCCATTCTGTTTCAAACGCATAAGAAGAGGGTAGAGAGCCCCTTCCACCACAATAAACTCACCCTCTTTCAGCATATTTATCAAGTCCGACGAATATGCAGGGTGCTCCTTTAAGCACAGCATAACCAGATATTCCAGTATACCCTTACGCATTTGCGCCTTAATATTATCACTTCCAGCCATAATTACTATAATGTATAGTGGTTATTAATTAATCTACATTGTATAATTAGTAAAATTTAGTATTACAAGTTTTTCTCCATTCTCCATTCTCCATTCTCCATTCTCAATTCCTTTGCAAAGTTACATTAAATATTTGTACTATGCAATACAAAATACTAATTTTAATATTATTTAACATTTACCATTCCTTCTCCATATCATTATCTCCTCATAACCATGGTTTTTCATCAATTTAGTTGAAAACCCATTATTTCAATATCCCCTTTATCCTAAAAAAATTCACTAAAATATAACTAACGCACCATATTCTCCCCCTGTATTAGGGGGAGTGTCCGCAGGACGAGGGGGTTAAAAAAGAGAATAAACGACATCATTCAACTAAACTGACGAAGTTCCATAACCATTCCATATCTATAACATACTATAAATATATTATAAATATAGGATAAATATACTATAAATATATGATAAATATACTATAAAGCAAACTTCACGCATCCCTACACCTTACACCTTACTCCCTGCTACCTAACTAAAAAGTGTTACTCTACTAAGGAGCAGTATGCCTGCACCTTGCTTGTCTGTAGGAAATAACAAAAACAAATCTCTCTTTTTGCTTTTTTAAGGAATAAAATAACAACTATTCGAATTAAAATTAGTAACTTTGTAACTTTATAGTAAAAAGATAATATATGAAACGAATTTTATTATTACTTGTTGCCACTCTGTGTGTTACGTTAAATATATTTGCTGTTGATGCAGACTCTGTTGCGATGAAAAAACGTCGTCCTATGGCATATAATGGTTATCAGGGCGGTATGATGTATAATATTGGTTATGTACAAAGTCGCGAGTTTCAGTTTCACGACAATAATGGTTTGCCACTTGGACAATCTAATCAATTGAGAGGAGCAAGTATGGGGCTTGGAGGTGCATTGCGTGTTGGATTTGGAAAATATTTGCGGGTCGGTATCGAAGGGTATGTATCTACTTTGAAATATCAACCTCAAGGTAGTTCTGCCAAAATCGGTTGGGGAGGTCTATTGCTCGATTCGCATTGGCATCTTAAAAAGTTCACTATCTTCACAGGTGGCGTGATAGGTGGTGGTTCTTATACTCACATTGCTATGATTGATAAGGGTAAGAATATTCCTGAAAATGACTATGTTGTAGAAAATCAATACGTTTCTTATCGTCATTATCCATTTCTTGCCATTGTGCCATTTGTCGGAATGGAATATTCTCTCACTAAACGTATTAGCGTAGTTGCCAAAATAGATTATATGCTCAATGCCACAAATTGGGATGATGATTATGTCGCAGGACCACGCTTTTTCGTCGGATTCATGTTTGGACGATAAACGTTTTATAATATAAAACGCCGGAGGTCTGTCTTTATAGTCGAGATTTTGCGCAGCAAAAGCAAGACCCTTATGTCACAACTGGAAATATGTTCTTATGTCATTCTGTCTAAAAATCAACTCCGTGCGTTTCGTGTGAAATAAAATTATAACATTAAAGTCAAAAAATAAAAAATGAAAAAAATAATATTCTTCATATTTGCCATTATCGCATTAGCATTGCCAAGTTGCGTTGAAGAGAATGTTAGTTACGACGAATCGCTCGAACTCACTTTCTCGTGCGACACTTTGCTGTTCGACACCCTCTTTGCTGAACAGCAATCGGCTACGGGTCGTTTTATGATTTATAATAGGAATAAAAATGCGCTGAATATTTCGTCGATTCGTATGGCAGGGGGGAAGTCTTCTCATTTCCGTTTCAATGTAGATGGTCATATTGCAGGGCGTGGCGAAACATTGGAAGATATTACAATCAAAGGTCGCGATTCACTTTTTGTATTTGTCGAAATGACTCCTCCAACTATTGATAATCAGCCTTATATCATCCTATTTGACTCTCTTGTTTTTGAGTGTAATAATCGAATAAAGGATGTAAAACTCATGGCTGTGGGTAGCGATGCGCGACTATTGCGTAGTAAGGTTTATACTTCAAATGTAACGTTAGATTCACTTCGCCCCAATCTCGTTTTCGATTATATATATGTTGCCGAAGGTGCAAAACTAACTATCACCGAAGGCACAAAGCTCTATATGCACGGTGGGGCAAATATCATTGTCGATGGCGAGTTGGAATGTCGTGGTACATTCGAATATCCTATTGTGATTCGTGGCGACCGTTTCGATTGTATCAACGATGTCGATCAAACGCCTTACAATCAGATGCCTAATCAGTGGGGTGGTATATACCTTCAAAATTCTCAATCACACCATGTTATCGAAAATACGCATATTTATGGCGCAGGCGTAGGTGTATTGCTTGTGGGGGCAAATCGTAGCGAACCCACTCTCGAACTTCGCAACTCTGTGGTTCACAATTCTGGTGCCTATGGAGTATATGCTCAGCAAGGCAATCTCGTAGTCGAAAATTCCGAAATAAGCAATTGTGGCGAATCCTGTATTGCTCAGTTAGGAGGTACACTTCGTATGGCACATGTTACGGTGGCGAATTACTATCGCTATGCTTCTCGCAAAAATGCCTCAGTGCGTATACTTAATTACGTTACACAAAATGGCGTACGCTTGACATTTCCAGTTACAAGTGCTGTGATTGAGAATAGTATTATTTTTGGTGGAAATAGAGAGGAATTAGAACTCGGACAAGACACTACCTCTTCATCTGATTATAATGTGCTTATTACTAACACACTTATTAAGGGCAAAAAGCTTGAAACATCTAATTTCGTAGATTGCCATTGGGCTAAGTCACAAAACATACGTAATGCCTCTGACACAGTATTTATAAACACCTCAATCAATAATATTGCCGAAACAGGCTATTTCAATTTCCGCCTCGACTCCCTATCTCATGCTCGCAATCTCGCTTCTATTGCTGTCTCAACCCTCTATCCCCTCGATCTTGATGGCAAAGACCGCAACCTCGACTCCAACCCAGACCTCGGAGCTTATGAAAGATAATGTATTATAAAGCATAATGCACAAAAAAAGACACAATCAAAATCTGATTGCGTCTTTTTTGTGGTGCCACCAGGAATCGAACCGGGGACACAAGGATTTTCAGTCCTTTGCTCTACCAACTGAGCTATGGCACCATCGTTACCTTCTTTCTCAAAAGCGAGTGCAAAGTTACGATATTTATTTGATATAACCAAATATTTTCGGTTAAAAATAACAATAAATTTGTTGTGTTTTGTTTTTCAGTTTGTTACATACCAAATTTCTCTGGGAATTTAGCATTTATCTCTTTATAATATGCCTTAATTTGTGTCATATCAGCATCTACATCGCCTGTTGGTATGAATTGTTCGCCGAGTTTTATCTCTTTTTTCTTGAAATCTAATGCAGCAAAGATGATTGGAATACCTGCTTTTTCGGCTATAAAATAGAAACCTTTTTTCCAATCAGGATTGTAACTACGAGTACCTTCTGGTGTGATAGCTACACAAAGCGACTCGTGTTTGTCAAATTCAGCCGCCATAGCATCGGTCATACGCATCTTTTTGTCGCGATTGATGGCAACGCCTCCAAGCGAGCGCATTAGATAACCCATTGGGAAGAAAAACCACTCTTTTTTCATAAAGAAGTTAGCCTTGATGTTTAGTGCAAATTTCACTAATATACCTAACATAAAATCCCAATTCGATGTGTGTGGTGCTACACAAATTACACATTTTTTAGGTAATTCTTGTACAAGATTGATGCTCCAACCCCAATGTTCTAATGTTTTATAAGCCCAGTTTTTTTTCATATTTAAGTGTTATTTTATTGTTACAATTAACAATTATTGTACTCAATGCTTAGTAATCTGTAATCTAATACATAACATTTGCAGCAGCAGCAGTATAGATATGTATTTTTATGTTTGGTGAGTTTTGTAATGCTTTGCAACAAGCTATTATTGTTGATCCTGTGGTGATTACGTCATCAATCAATAGTATTGTTTTATTAGCAAAAAGTGTGTTATTGCGTAGAGCAAATATATCTTTTACGTTCTCAACTCGTTCTGTGAGTGATTTTTGTGTCTGCGATTCGTTGTTACGCGTACGATATACGTTAGTGTTATTTAATGGCACCCTTAGTTGTCGTGATACCTCTGTTGCAATTAGTTCAGATTGATTATATCCACGCTTTTTTATCCTTTTAGGATGCAGTGGTAGCGGTACAATGTAATCAATTTGCGTATATCTGTTGTTTTGTCTGATATTCTCTGCTATTGCCTTGCCGAATAATATGCTTATATCTTGATAATTATTGTATTTTAAGTCATGTATTAGTTGCTGACTCAATGTGTTAGTCTCAAATGGCATCAATGATGCTGCGGTTTCGAAAGGCGTGAGACCCATTAATCGTTGTTCAACAATATTGCCCTCATATTTGAGCATTGGAGAGTCGAATAAATCTTTTAATGTAGTCGTTTCGCAATGTTTACACACTGCTATTTCGTCGATTTCTAATGCAGCACCACAATTCAAGCAATGCCTATCGACTACTACACATTTCAAATATTTTAGTAGTTTATCAAACAACTTTCAACTTTTAACTTTCAATTTTCAACTTTTTAGCTATTGCTTCAGCACAATTTTCCCCATCCATTGCGCTCGATGTGATACCACCTGCATAACCAGAGCCTTCACCAGCAGGGTAGAGTCCGCTGATTTGAGGATGCTCGTATGTGTCGAGATTGCGAGGTATGCGAATTGGTGAAGATGAGCGACTTTCTACGCCTACAATAACAGCTTCGTTGGTCAAATAGCCGTGCATTTTGCGGTCAAATCCCTTAAATCCTTCGCGCAAACGATGTCCGATGCGCTCTGGTAGCCAAAAATGCAATGGCGATGATATCAAGCCTGGAAGATACGAACAATCAGGTAGGCTATTAGACAATTTTCCTTTTACGAAATCTGCAAGTCGTTGAGCTGGTGCAGTTTGCAATCCGCCTCCGTTGTTATTAAAAGCAAGGCGTTCTAAATCTTCTTGGAAACGAAGTCCACACAATTCGCCATATTGAGCATATTCCGTGAGGTCTTCAGGGCGAAG
The DNA here is from genome assembly GCA_045658305.1 of Candidatus Aphodosoma sp. Lineage (GTDB taxonomy): Bacteria > Bacteroidota > Bacteroidia > Bacteroidales > Paludibacteraceae > Aphodosoma. The sequence continues at coordinate 24,640 of JAZOUT010000118.1, forward strand.
TTCTACCACGATACCCGAATTGGCAAATGGTGAATTACGATGCGATGCACTCATACCATTTACTACAATCTGTTTTTCCTCTGTTGCCGATGGTACGATATGTCCGCCAGGACACATACAGAACGAATAGACACCTCTGCCATCTACTTGATGAACAAGGCTATATGACGCTGCAGGTAAGTACTGGTTGCGCTCTTTGCAATGATATTGTATGCTATCAATCAATGCTTGTGGATGTTCTGCACGCACACCCATTGCGAAGCCTTTTGCCTCAATTCTAATACCTTGTCGATGCAATAAATGATAAATATCACGAGCCGAATGACCAGTAGCTAATATCACATTATCAGCCATATAAGTCGAGCCATCTGCACAACGAACACCCTTTATGGCATCAAATTCTACTATAAATTCATTTACGCAACTATTAAAATGTATCTCTCCACCACAATCAATAATACGTTGACGCATATTCTTAATTACCTGAGGCAGACGGTCTGTGCCGATATGAGGATGTGCCTCATACAATATCTCATCTTGCGCTCCATGGTAGTGAAATATCTCAAAAATACGTTGCGTATTACCACGTTTTTTCGAACGAGTATAGAGTTTTCCGTCTGAGAATGTACCTGCACCACCTTCGCCAAAGCAGTAGTTGCTTTCTACGTTGAGAGCGACATTGCGATTGAGTTGCGCAATATCTTTTTTGCGGTCAAGTACCTCCTTACCTCGCTCTAACACAATAGGTTTCAATCCATATTCAATTAAACGCAACGCAGCAAACAATCCCGCAGGACCCGAGCCTACGACTATAACTTCACGCCCATTCGACACATTCTCATATTTGAAAACATTCTCATATTGGTAGTTTGGTTTTTCTCCAATGAAAATTCTCACCTTCAACAACACAATCGGAAACTTGCCTCGTGAGTCAATAGATTTTTTTACTACCTGTATGTGATTTATAGTTGATTCTTTGACATTCAATTTCTTAGCCACTACACTTTTTAGTAATTCAGGTATAGCAGCTTCCTTCGGAGTTAATGATAATTGTAATTCGTGCATATTGTCATGTTAATAAAGTACAAAGATACAAAAAATAATTGAGAGTTGAGAATTGAGAGTTGAGAAATTTTTGCTAACTTTGCAAATCATGAATATCATAAATGGTTTTAATTCTTAATTATTAATTCTTAATTATAAAAACGTGGTCGAAATAGGAAATACTATCGTAAGTTTTGAACTTTTTGAACAACGATTCTGTTGTGATTTAGGTGCTTGTAAAGGCGAATGTTGCATTGAAGGTGATGCAGGTGCACCATTGGAAGAGAGTGAGTTAGCCGAATTAGAGAAGGCTTTGCCAATAGTGTGGGATGAGCTTTCGGATGCATGTAAAGAGGTTATCAACAAGCAAGGCGTGGCTTATCGCGATGCTGATGGCGACTTGGTCACATCGATTGTGAATGGTCGCGAATGTGTGTTTACTTACACGGACCCAGTTGATGGTTGTTGCAAATGTGCGCTCGAAAAAGCTTATCGCGAGGGTAAAACATCATTCTATAAACCAATTTCGTGCCACCTCTATCCAGTGCGTTTGACCGAATATAGCGATTTTACTGCGGTCAACTATCACCGTTGGCAAGTGTGCGATTGTGCCGAGAAATTGGGTGCAAAACTCAAATTGCCTGTCTATAAATTCTTGAAAGAACCACTTATCCGCAAATTTGGCGAAGATTGGTACAAAGAACTTTGCAAAGCGGCAGAGGACTACGAGAATACATTTAAAAACTTATAAATTTTAAGTTGTTTTTTTAGACATGAAGACATGAGAACATGATTAATCTTGTTATCCTGTCTTTTTGTCTCTTATTTCTATTAATATGAGTTTAATTGAAATCATACTGATTGCGATAGGGCTTGCGATGGATTGTTTTGCTGTATCCATCGCAAGTAGCATTTGTTACGGCAAGTATAATTGGCCTAAAATTGTGCGTATGGCACTGTTTTTTGGTCTATTTCAAGGTGGTATGCCGTTGATTGGTTGGGCGTGTGGGATAAGTTTTGCCTCTTTTATCAATAGTATCGACCACTGGTTGGCATTGGGTATTTTAGGATTTTTGGGTGGTAAGATGATTTATGAGAGTTTCAAGGACAACGACGAAGAGGAGGAGATGTGTGATGCCAAATCGCCTTATGGTTCACTTCGTATGGTTACTATCTTGGCTGTGGCTACAAGTATCGATGCATTGGCTACAGGACTGATTTTCGTACCACTTGGCAATCTTATGTTCTCTGCTTCAGGAATTATTGCCGTGGTTAGTTTCTTGTTTACACTAGTAGGTTGTGTGCTTGGTGTAACATTTGGCAAACGCATCAAATTCAACGTAGA
>JAZOUT010000119.1:0-53968 GCA_045658305.1 Candidatus Aphodosoma sp.
CATTCCGAACAGAGAAGTTAAGCCCACTCGCGCCGATGGTACTGCGTTGCATCGTGGGAGAGTAGGTCGCCGCCGTTTTTCAGAAACCTCGAAGATTAAGTTCTTCGGGGTTTCTTTGTTTTTGTGCAGGAGAGTTTATTCTAAAGAATAGACTCTCTTTTTTTATGTCCTGAAGATTAATGTCTTTGGAATTTCTTTATTTTTGTACTACATGACTGTGTTTATTTGAATGAATGGACTCTTTTTATTGTATATACTCTGAAAGTTTAGGCTGTTGGGATTGTGTTGTGTTGGGAAACGTAGCAGGCTACGTCTCTACTAGGAGGAAGTGGGGTAGATAATTTGGTGGTTTTGGGACTTTTATTTTGGGACGATACACAATGAGAGTGTGTATTGGAGAGGGTAGGGTGAGGGTTGCTTGCAGTATGCTGTATCCTATATTTAAATTTTGAGATTTTTAGGATTGAATACACAATGAGAGTGTGTATTTGAATTTTTTCTGGACTCTTTGTTTGAGGAAGTGTTTATTGGTCTTTTTTTTATTTTATATGGTCTTATTTTTAGGATTAGAGATTGTTGGTAATCTGTAATTTTGTAAGTTTTTTGTTTTAAAAGTTTTTTTGGTTGAAAAAAATATTGTATCTTTGTAGTTGGTTTTATTGTTAGGTGTTTTTTAAGTATAATATTTACAGATTTAAGAGTATGAAACAGATATATGATGAAAATATTGGATATCGCATTTGTTTCCCTTATGTAAAGTGGATGTTTCGCAAGTCGTATCGTCAAATTAGATATGTAGGCACAGAGAATATTCCGACAGATGGGGCTGTGATATTTGCTCCTAATCATACGAATGCGTTGCAAGATGCACTTGCGGTGTTGTTTATAAATGACGAGCATAAAGTGTTTGTTGCACGAGCAGATATGTTTCGTAGTAAGTTGTTTGCTAAGATTCTTAATTGGTTGAAGATTATGCCAATTCGTCGCATGCGAGATGGTGCGGGAGAGGTACTTAAGAATGACGAGACAGAGAATCGTGCTATTGAAACTTTGCGTACAGGTGTACCTTTTTGTATTTTGCCAGAGGGAACGCATAGAGCAAAGCACTCGTTGTTGCCATTGCGTAAGGGTATATTCCGTATTGCGATACGTGCAAATGAAGAGTTTGGCAAAGAGAAGCCGATATATATTGTGCCTGTAGGGTTGGAATATGGCGATTGGTTTAACCTTTGGGATAATCTTGTGGTTAATGTAGGTAAGCCAATGAATGTGACTGAATTTATTGCTGAGCGAGGAGAAATGGAATATCCGAAATTGATTCTTGAGATGCGCGAGGAACTTACAAAACGTATGCAAGAGTTGATATTGTGGGTGCCAGATGATGAAAACTATGAAAAGAATTGGCAAGAGCTCAAGAAAAATCCGCCTAAAGAGTTGAATTTGTTTCCTAAGCATCGAATGTCGAAATGGTTGTTGATTTTCTTGTTGGTAGTTTTATCGCCATTGGCATTAGTGGCAGGGGCAGTGACTTCCCCATTGTGGTTGGCATGGTTGATTATTCGTATGTTGGTGAAAGATACGGCATTTCATACCTCGATACAGTTTGTGTGGCAGTTGATTTTTATGCCATTTACATTATTTATTATGTTGCCATTCTGGATGTTTTTGCAAGAGTATATGTATCTTGTGAGGAAGTTGAATAAGGGGGATGAAATTAAATAATAGAGGCTTATGGTGAAAGTATACATTATTTTGGCTTGTTATATCTTGTTTCCTTTGTTGATTATTGAGGGATTCAAGAGATGGACTATTGTTCAGAAGATTGGTACTGTGGTGTTGGCATACGCGGTGGGGATTATAGCGTCGTTGTGTGGCGTTTTTAATTTCGCAACGCCAGAGGCGGCAGAAAGTTTCGGCAAGTTGCAATCGACAATGATGAGCGTGTCGGTGCCATTGGCTATACCATTGATGCTGTTTAACTGCGACTTTAAGTTGTGGACCAGAGCCTTGCCAAAGACAGCGTGGGCGTTGGTTTTGGGGCTTTTGTCGGTAGTAATAGCAGTGTTGTCGGGCTATTTTGTATTTCGGAATTATGTGCCAGAGCCAGATAAAGTGGCAGGTATGATGGCTGGTATCTATACAGGCGGAACGATGAATTTTAACGCATTAGGAGTGTCGCTCGGAGTGGATAAGTCGGTGATGGCAATTGTGTTAGCCTTTCAGATGGTAATCACTACACCTTATATATTCTTCTTGTTGGGAGGCGGATTTAGAATGTTCCGTAAGTTGTTGCCTTACAAAGACGTAACATGTAGAGGACGTAGGGACGAAGATAGCGTAGAGACGGCAGATGTGGAGAATTATCACGATATGTTTAAGAAACAGAATTTGATGGGCATGTTGAAAGGATTGGGATTGAGCATTGTATTTCTTGGAGTTGGAGCCGGTTTGGCGTTGGCGATTACGGGTACGTTGAACGAATTGGTAGTGATATTGACAATCACGACGTTGTCGATTATCGCATCATTCTTCAAAAAAGTGAGAGAATTGCCAAAGACATTTGAATTGGGTATGTTCTTTATCTTGGTTTTCAGTGTGATAGTGGCGTCGATGTTCAATATCAATAGTGTGAACGGAGGCTCGTGGTATGTAGGCGGATTTGTGCTTTGGATTATAGGCGTGTCGGTAGTATTGCACTTGTTGTTCTGTAGAATAGCAAAAGTGAGTGGAGATTTGTTCTGCGTGAGTCAAGTAGGATTGTTGTGTTCGCCACCATTTGTGCCACCAATTGCAGGTGCGATGAAAAATAAGAAAGTGCTCATATCGGGTATAGTGGTTGGATTAGTAGGCTATGCTATAGGTACTTATTTAGGTGCTTTGTTGGCATGGGTGTTACGATAAAATATTAGTATTATGAAACGTTATATCGTATTTATATTTGCGGTATTGTTGGCAATATCGATGCAGGTAGAGGCAAAAGAGAAGGCGCAAGAGACCGACTCATTAGGACGAAAGATAAAAAAAGGTTGGAATTTTGGTGCGCTTCCATCGGTAGCATTTGATGCAGATTTAGGATTTCAGGGTGGGGCGCTTGCCAATATATATTATTATGGTGATGGGTCGCAGTATCCTGAATATATCCACTCGATATATGCAGAGGCGGCATATACGACAAAAAATTATGGCATATTCCGTGTGAACTATGATAGTAAGTATTTGATACCTAAGCATCGTTTGACATTAGATGCGACATATCAGCCAGATGCGATGTGTGACTTTTATGGGTATAATGGCTATCAGTCGGTGTATGACCAAGATTTCCATAAATGGAAGAAAGACCAGAGCAAGATGGGCGATGTGAGTCAGTATCAATCACGCGCTTTCTATAAATATAAGCGAGATTTGTTCCGTTTTGCAGCAGATATGGAGGGAACGATATGGAAGAATATCAAGTGGAATGCAGGCGTGGGAGTTTTGGGATATATGATTGGCGAGTGCGATATAGACATGCTCAATGGCAAGAAAGAGTATGACCCAAACGTTCCGCTTGCCGACCAAAAGGCTATGAATGACCAAGTAGAAGGATTGTATGAAAAATATGAGAAATGGGGATTGATAGACAAAAATGAGGCAAAGGGCGGTTGGCATCCATACCTCAGAGCAGGTTTGACATACGATAGTCGTGACCAACGGACATGTCCGACAAAGGGGATATATGCAGACGCATTCTTTACTTATACCGCAGCGTTTAATGGCAAGTATGGACAACAGGCTACGGCTGGGTATAACCATTTGCAATTCAACTTTAACTTTCGCCATTATGTGCCAGTGTATCGCGACCGAGTGACATTTGCATATAGACTTGGAACACAGAATAATATCGCAGGTAAGTCGCCATTCTATATGAATACATATCTAAATACGTTGTTTATTCAACGTGTTATGTATGAGGGATTAGGAGGAGCGAACTCGTTGCGAGGCATTATGCGTAATCGTATTTTGGCAAATGGTTTTGCCTATGCCAATGTAGAGTTACGAGCTAAAGTGGTGAAGTTTGATATAGGAAGACAACATTTTTATATAGGTTTGGCACCATTCTTTGATTTAGGATTGATTACTCAGCCATACGATTTGGATTTTGAGGCAGTGAAAGCTGCGTATGCGGTAGATAGTGACCCAATGAAACGAGGTTTGGGTGATTATTTTGTGCTTGATGAAGAGGGTAATTTAGATAACTCTTTAGTCTATATGCCACATATGTCAACCGGTGTGGGATTGAAAGTGGCGATGAATGAAAACTTTGTGTTGTCGGTGGATTGGGCAATGGCACTCAATAAACAAGATAATGCTAAGTGGGCAAACTTCTATATCAAGATGGGCTATTTGTTCTAAAGGAAATAAGAGAGTTTGTTAATGTTGGATGATATTTGGATAATTTATGAAAGTAGAGGTTAATTCGCAGGATACTTTGAGAGGTGAAGCATTTGAACTTTGGATGTCTTCTCCAATGCCTATGGTTACGTTGACAAAGACGTTTGATGTGAGTAGGGTGTTGAAGATGAGTAAGAAATTAGATATCGGTTTTAATGCTTTGCTTTGTTGGTGTATTGTTAAGGCTGCAGTACGAATGGAGGTGTTTTATTTGCTGCCTGAACAAGGTAAATTGTATAAATATGATAGGTTGGCTGTAAATGTCATTGTTAAGAACAAAAAAGGTGGAATAAACTCGTGTGATATTCCGTATGAGGGGGATTTGAAACAATTTCTTGAAGTTTATGATAGAAAAACTAGTCAAGTTGCATCGGAATGTAAGAGTTTATTTTTGGATGATTATATGGTTGTTGGTACATCTGCTATGATTCAGACTGAATTAGATTGTATTGTGAATCAATATACTGATAAGTTTTGTAATCCTATGGTGATGTGGGGTAAGTATCGTAAAGGGTTATTTGGAGTGAAATTGCCAATTTCTTTTCAGTTTCATCATGTTCAAATGGATGGTGGAGATGGGGCTTATTTTTTGGAATTGTTACAGGAGGAGATAAAAAAATTGTAATTTAGTATAAATTTGTTTTTGGGACTAATAAATAAATCCGCTTCTACTTTGAGCAGAAGTGGATTTATTTTGAAAATAGTATTGTCTTTTGTTGAGAATAAATCCTCTGTTTGTGGTTTGAAGATGTACGTTTTTTATTTTATAGTGTATTGGGTGAGGTTGGTGCCTCGCATGAGATCGGCGGCTGGCATGCGTTTTTTGCCTGCAAGTTGCACTTGGTCGAGGTGGATGTAGCCGTCTTGGACTGCTACTTTTAGGATTTTTTTGCCGTCGCAAATGAGTGTGCCTGCGGGGTGAGATGGAGTGCAGAGTTCTTTGCTGACTTCGTAGATTTTCATGTTTGTAGTATTGCCTTCGGTGTCGGTGAGTTCGATCCATGCTGCTGGGTAAGGGGCGAGACCACGTACGAGGTTGCGTACTGTTTCGGCAGTAGCATTGAAGTTGATACGGCAAGTTTCTTTGAAGATTTTTGGAGCCGGTTTGAGTTCTCCTTCTGGTTGTGGGATGGATGCTACGTTGCCTGATTCGATTTGGTTGACAGTTTGTAGTACGAGGTCGGAGCCGAGCATCATGAGTTTGTCGTGGACTATGCCGGCATTGTCGTCAGGTGCAATATCGATTTTTTGTTGCATAATGATGTTGCCGGTGTCGATTTCGTGTTGTAGGAAGAAGGTGGTGATGCCAGTTTCGGTTTCGCCATTGATGACAGCCCAATTGATTGGGGCGGCTCCACGATATTGAGGTAGGAGCGAGGCGTGGAGGTTGAATGTGCCGAGAGGTGGCATGTTCCATACGATTTCGGGCAACATGCGGAAGGCTACGACGATTTGTAGTTCGGCTTGATATGAGCGGAGTTCTTCTATGAATTCAGGGTCTTTGAGATTGACGGGTTGAAGGATTGGGAGATTGACGCTAAGTGCGTATTCTTTGACTGGAGAGAATTGAATTTTGTGGCCACGACCGGCAGGTTTGTCGGGCATGGTGACTACGGCAACGATGTTTTTGCCTGCTTCGACTAGGCGGCGTAGTGGTTCTACGGCGAAGTCGGGGGTTCCCATGTAGATTATTTTCATATTTTTAGTGTTTTGTTTTTTTGTGGATACACAATGAGAGTGTGTATTTTTAGGTTTGCTTGCACCTTGCTTGCAGGTATCTCTATAGTATATTTAAATTTTGGATTTTTTTGGATTGGATACACACTGAGAGTGTGTATTTGGGATTAGCTGCGAACGTCGGCTCCCCACATAAGTTTTGTTTTGAGAGTGTTGAGGAATGAGTGGCCTTCGAGTCGTATGATGCGGACTGTGTAGTTGGCTTTGGATATGGATATTGTGGTGGAGTCGGGCATTGTGATGCTTCGTCCGTCGATTGATGCGAGGAATGAGTGGCTACGAGATGCTACTTTTAGGTCGATACGCCAGTCGTCAGGTATGATTAGAGGGCGAACGTTGAGAGAGTGGGATGCGACGGGTGCGATGATTAGGTTGTGGTTTTCGGGCATCATGATTGGTCCACCTACGCTGAGTGAGTAGGCGGTTGATCCGGTTGGGGTTGCTACTAATAGTCCATCGGCTTGATAGGTGTGGAGTGGTTCGTCATTGAGGGTTACATCGATGGAAATCATTGATGATAGGTCTTGTTTGAGAACTGCTATTTCGTTTAATGAAAAGTCGATGAGTGGTGAGTGTTGGTCGTGGAGTGATGATTTGATTTCGGCACGGAGGACCATGCGATTTTCGATTTGGTATTTGTGGTTGAGGATTATGTCATCGAGGTTGTCGAGTTCATGGGCCTGCACGTCGGTGAGGAATCCAAGGCGGCCGAGATTGATACCAAGGATTGGGATTTGGCGATTGCCGATGCGGTTGGCTGTTGCGAGCAGAGTGCCATCGCCGCCGAGGCTAATTGCGATGTCGCCAGTGAAATCGTTGTCGAATGTGTCGAAAGAGGAGATGTCGAGCAGTTCTGACTTATTGATTTGGTCTGCAAATTCTTTGTCGAAGAGGATGGTTGTTCCACGTTCTTTTAGGTTGAAAAATAGATTTTTAACCGAATCGATAAATTTGAGTTTATACTTATTGCCGAATACTAAAATTTGCATATTTTCGTTATATTAAAAAATATTAGAAAAAATTGTGTAAATATGACCTTTTTTTTGTACTTTTGTAGTCAATTTGATTGGACAAAGTTACAAATAAAATTTGATATATAAAAGTTATGACGCAACTAAGTGTAAATGTAAATAAAATAGCAACGATACGTAATGCTCGAGGAGGTAATAATCCTGATGTGTTGAAAGTAGCGTTGGATTGTGAGAGATTTGGTGCTCAGGGAATTACGGTACATCCTCGACCTGATGAACGTCATATTACAGGGCAAGATGTTTTGGATTTGAAGCCTGCTTTGACAACTGAATTTAATATAGAAGGTAACCCGGATGAGAGATTTATTGACTTGGTTAGTAGAGTGAAACCAGCACAAGTTACGTTGGTTCCGGATGCTCCGGGGGTGTTGACTTCGAATGCTGGATGGGATTGTATTGCGAATTTTGACCATTTGAAAGGTCTTGTAGATTTGTTTAAGGCGCAAGGTATAAGAGTTTCGATATTTGTTGGTACGGATATTGAGAATATTAAGGCTGCAGCTCGTACGGGTGCTGATAGGATAGAACTCTATACAGAGCCATATGCAGCGCAATATCATCAAGATCGTGAAGCGGCGGTGGCTCCATATGTGCATGCAGCTGTTGCGGCTCATGAATTGGGCTTGGGTATAAATGCTGGTCATGATTTGGATTTGCATAATTTGGCTTATTTTCATGAATGTGTGCCTTATTTGGATGAGGTGTCGATAGGTCATGCTTTGATTTGTGATGCACTTTATCTTGGTTTGGAAGAGACGATTAAGAGATATCTTGATTGTTTAAAATAGATAACAGATTTTCAAATTTCAACTTTATAAATATAAATTATGCTTTTGTTACAAGAAACACAAATGGTGGCAACAATGGCTGCCGACACATTGAATGCTATGGCTCCAGTGGTTGAAGAGCCAGCAAAACTTAACTTTTTTGAGATGTGCCTCAAAGGAGGTTGGATTATGATTCCGCTTGCGTTGATGCTCATTTTTGCTATTTATATTTTTATTGAGCGTTTGATTGTTACACGTCAAGCATCGAAAGAGGATGCTACGTTTATGAATCGTATAAAAGATTATATCTACGATGGTAAACTTGATGCTGCATTGAAACTCTGTCGTGATACACAATCACCATCGGCACGTATGATAGAGAAGGGTATTTCGCGTCTTGGTCGTCCGATGTCGGATGTGTTGGTGGCTATTGAGAATGTTGGTAATATTGAAATTGCAAAACTTGAAAAAGGACTTTCGTTGTTGGCTACAATTTCGGGAGGAGCACCCATGTTAGGTTTTTTGGGTACAGTGATGGGTATGGTTAAGGCGTTCTTTGAAATGGAGCAAGCTGGCGGTAATACAATCAACCTTAGTCAATTGTCGGGTGGTATCTATACTGCAATGGTTACAACAGTAGCTGGTCTTATTGTTGGTGTTTGTGCTTATTTTGCATATAACTATCTTGTAGGTAGAGTGAATGAAGTGATGCGTCGTCTTGAAATGCGCAGTATGGAATTCCTTGATTTGCTTAACGAACCAGCAGCAGGTAAATAATTAATGCATAATGCACAATGCACAATGCATAATTAGTCTTTCGGATTTAATTATGAATTATGAATTGAAAAAATTATGGCTTTAAAGAAATCAAATAAAATAGATTCGTCATTTTCGATGTCGTCGATGACCGACATTATCTTTTTGTTGCTATTGTTTTTTATGATAGCATCGACAATGTCGGCTCCAAACGATATGAAAGTGAATTTGCCTCAAAGTTCGGCAAAGACAGCAACAAAGGCAAAAATTGTTAAGATAGGCATTAATGCAGAAGGTGAATATAGTATTGCAGATAATGGTTCAGAACCACGTGCTGTGCACTTTGAAGAGATAGAACCATATCTTCAAACTGTGTATGCCGCAGATTCGACTACATATGTGGCATTGCATGCGGATGAATTGGTGCCTTATCGTGAAATTGTGAAAATACTTGATATAGCTAACGAGAATCGCCTTAAATTGGTGATAGCTACAAAAGTAAAGGAATGATGAAAATTCAAAAATCAGAAATACAATCGGCTATTGCCACTGCTATAATCTGTATCATCATTTTGCTGATATTGATATTCTGCGGAATGACAGCACATAAGAATGAGATGGATGAGGGGGTGATGGTTTCGTTGGGTTATGTTGAAGATGGATTTGGTGAAAGTATTCCTAATTCTACTCCAACACCAGAAGCTACTCTTGTGCCTATTCCAACACCTCAGCCTGCTGCTCCAGAGATGTCATCTCCATCGAAAGAAGATTTGATGACACAAGAAGACCCATCGGTGGCACTTGAAGCTGAGAAAAAACGCAAAGAGGCTGAAGAAGCAGCTCGTCGTCGTGCAGAAGAAGAGCGTATTGCTCGTGAAAAAGCAGATCAAGAACGTATTGCACGTGAAAAGGCCGCAGAGGAAGCTCGTATAAAAGCAGAGCAAGAGGCAAAGAAGAATCAAGCAAGTAGTCTAACAGGTTCGGCATTCCAAAATATGGGTAAAGGTCAGGGACAAACTAAAGGAGAAGCACAACAGGGTAATCCTGTAGGTCAGGGTTCTCAAGGGGGGCATTCTTGGTCGCTTAATGGGCGTAATTTGTTAGGTACATTGGCACAGCCTTCATATCAAGGAAATGAAGAAGGGCGTATTGTGGTAGAAATTCGTGTAGATGCATCAGGTAATGTTGTTTCTGCTGCTATTACTAAAGGTACTACGATAACTAATGAAACATTGCGAAATGCTGCAGTTGTAGCAGCAAAGAAAAATAAATTTTCGACAGGTGGCGGTGTTGCAATTGGTACAATTACTTATAATTTTAGGTTAAATTAATTGATTTGAAAGGATAGTAACTATAGTTCTTTCAATTCACAAATTTCAATACATAACTAATACTATGGTTTATTTATTTTTAGGTACTGGCTTCGAAGAGGTTGAAGCGGTAGCAACGATTGATGTTTTGCGTCGTGCTGAGGTTGAACTTACAACTGTTTCTGTGATGAATGAACGTTCGGTAGAAGGTGCTCATGGAGTGCGTATCGAAGCCGATAAAATGTTTGATGAAGTAGATTGTACTAATGCAGAAATGCTTATACTTCCGGGAGGTATGCCAGGCACGTTGAATCTTGGAGCACATGAAGGTTTGGTAGCTGCTATTCGTGAACAAAACAAGAAGGGGCGTTGGATTGCGGCTATATGTGCGGCTCCATCAATACTTGGTAAAATGCATCTTTTGCGCAATTTGCAAGCAGTTTGTTATCCTGGTTTTGAGGACCAATTGGAAGAGGCGTTTGTGTCGAAAGAGCGCGTAATGGTGTCTGGTAATGTAGTTACTTCACGTGGACCAGGATGTACTATAGAATTTGCGCTTCAACTTGCAACAATTCTTAAAGGGGAAGATGTGGCAAAATCAGTTGCTGAAGGTATGCTTGTGAAATAATAATAAAAGGTGCAAGGTATTGTGCATCTTATGGTATTAATAAAAAAGGATGATTTCTTGTGAAATCATCCTTTTTATGTTTTTGAGAATTTATTATTCTTCAGTTGTTTCAGGTGTAGCTTCTGTAGCTTCAGATGGAAGCTCAACAGCTGCATCGTCGAAACCAGCAGGAGCTTGAGCAGGCATTTCTACTTGGTCAGCGATTTCTGATGTAGCAGTAGGAGCATCTGTTTTGTGGAAAGCTGTAGCTGCAACGCAAAGGAGAACGATAATACCGATAAGAGTCCAAGTTGTTTTTTCGAGGAAGTCGGTTGTTTTGCGCACGCCCATGATTTGGTTTGTTGAAGCAAAATTAGCAGCAAGTCCACCACCTTTTGAATTCTGTACCAATACGATAAGAATCAAAATAACAGCAAGAATAACAATTAAAATTGTAAGAAGTGAATACATTTTTTACTACTTTTTATTGTGATTATTTATTATTGTTTCTAAAAATTTAATTTGAAGTGCAAAGTTAGCACTTTTTTTTGGATTATTCAAACTTATTGCCCTTAAAATTTCTATTGCCTCTGAATATTTTTGTTCTTTGATAAGTTTTTTTGCGTTTTCTTCGGTTAATTCAGTTGAGATTTGAGGGGTATTTGTTGTTGTATTAGTTGGATAATCTGTTTTGTTTGGTGTGTTTTGTGTCTCATATTTTTTGTTTTGGGTAGTTTGTCGTGCGAGACGGGCAGCTTTGAGTTGTGCTGCAAGTTGTTGTAGAGATTGTTTTTGTTCAGGATTCTGTTCTAATGTGAAATAGTCGGGAGTTGAGAGTTGAAAGCTGAGAGCTGAGAGTTGAGAATTATTTATTTCGTTTTTTTCTTTTTGTGTGTCATTTGTTGTGTTATTGTTAGTAAGGTAGTTGTAGAAGAGGCGGCGGTTGGATATGTGCATGCCGTATTTCATCAATTCGTTTTCGAAGATTGCGTCGTCGTTGATGTATAGAGAGCGGAGATAAATCCAATGTAGAGATTCGGAATAGGGATATATTTCTACTAAATGACGCAATTCATTGCTCGAGGCGTTGGCTACGAGTTCGGGATTGGTTAGGTATTTTGTAATTTCTGTACGGTTCATATCTTTGTTTACACTTGGTAGTCAGCAGATAACTATCTGATGTTTTTTACCAATTGGCTACGGTGGCATTGAAAATTTGGTCGATAATTTCTTCTATCATTTCATCGATGAGGGTATCTTGTACGTCGTTTAGTGTGCTTGAACTTGGGAATGTGCGGTTGGCTGAGTAGTTATTGTCTGTTTCTTCGCCTGTAATGTTGTTGATAAAATGCACTTTAACAGTGAGGGTTAGACGGTTTTCGGCAGCCAATGCGTTAGCACCTACCGAGAGAGGTACGAGATTGTAGCCAGTGATTGCACCGGAAATATCGAGGTCTCCACCTGCACTAACTATGTTTAAGCGAGTTTGAGAGGCGTAGATGTTATTTAGTTCATCGTTGAACTTGGTAGTTAGAGGAGGATATACTAATGCTGCATTGTTGGGAAATTCGGCAATAGATATGCTTTTGGTTTTGGAATAGTCGATACTTGCTCCATTGAATTTATAGGAAATGGTGCATGATGCTGCGAGTATGATTGTTAGTATTGTGAGAGTTATTATGCGTTTCATTATTCAAGTCCGTATTCTTTGATTCGACGATAGAGTGTGCGTTGAGAGATGTTGAGTTCTTCGGCTGCTCGGCGACGATTGCCATTGTACTTTTCGAGAGCTCGTATAATCATGTCGCGTTCGGCATCGGTGAGCGAGAGTGATTCTTCAATATATTCTTCTGTGTCTTCTACTGCTGTGTTGGCATCCACGAAGTGAGATTGATGTGAGGTGTGCGGCGTATGTACAATGTTTAAGCGTTCTGATTCGTGATGAACTGGTGTAGGATAGTAGGTAGGTTCGGTGTGAATAGGTTGTGCTACATGTTCAGTTGTGCGGTTGGCCATAAGATCGGCAATTACCTTTTTCATTTCAGCCATATCTTTTTTCATGTCAAATAAGACTTGGTAGAGAATTTCGCGTTCGTTGGCGAATGAACGTTCTTCATGGCGTTGTTGCTGGCTGAATAGAGTAGGTAGGCTGCTTTCGTGTTGTTGAGGTAAGTAGTTTTGTAGAGTAATGCCGTCAATTTCGCGTTCTTGTTCGATTACGGAAATTTGTTCAGTTACGTTTTTGAGTTGGCGTACATTGCCTCTCCAATAGTAGTTTTCGAGAATATTTTGAGCCTCAGGTGTGAGTTTAATCACAGGCATTTTGTATTTTTCGGCAAAGTCGGTGGCGAATCGACGGAACAAGAGAGGAATATCCTCCTTGCGTTCGCGCAATGGTGGGATGTGGATAGGTACAGCGTTGAGACGATAGTAGAGGTCTTCACGGAAACGGCCATCGGTAATGGCTTGTAGCATGTCTACATTGGTAGCAGCTACAACGCGGACATTGGTTTTTTGTACTTTAGATGAGCCTACGCGCATAAATTCGCCTGCTTCGAGCACACGTAATAGGCGTACTTGGGTGGATAGGGGTAGTTCGCCTACTTCGTCGAGGAAGATAGTGCCTCCGTTGGCTTCTTCGAAGTAGCCTTTGCGGTCGGATGTGGCACTGGTGAAAGCACCTTTCTCGTGTCCGAAGAGTTCGGAGTCGATAGTGCCTTCAGGTATTGCACCGCAGTTGACAGCGATGTATTTATTGTGTTTGCGTGCGCTGTATTGGTGGATGATTTGAGGGAAATTTTCTTTACCTACACCGCTTTCGCCCTGAATGAGGACAGAGAGGTCGGTGTTGGCTACTTGTACGGCAGTGTCGATGGCACGATTGAGAGCTGAGGATAGTCCTATGATGCCAAATCGTTGTTTAACAGCTTGTATATCTTTTAAATCCATGATTTTGTATTTTTGTTAATAGTCAACAGTTAACTGTTGCTATTTAGTATTTATTTTCAATTTTTAATTCTCGTCGGATGGGGTAGTTGCTTCTGAAGTGTTCGAATTTTTCGGGTTCGGATTTTAGGGTGTTGCTATCGGCGAGGATGTTGTAGTTTTGGAGTAGTTGGTCTTTGAGTGTGTCGCCTGTAGCGGTTGTAGTTGATTTTGGCGGTAGTCCTTTGATTGTTTCAGGTTGAATGTTGAAGAAATTGGCTACAGCTTGTACTACTTGTTGTGTGGCATTGAGTTTTCCGTCTGCTGAGTAGCCTGCGATGTGTGGTGTAGCGATTAGGGCTTTTGCTCTTAGTTCTGCGTTAGTTTTTGGTTCTCCTGCCCAACAATCTATGGCACATTCGCATTTGCTTTTTAATAAAGATTCTTCGTCTATAATCCATCCACGTGCTGCATTTATTATTAGTGTATTTTCTTTTACATGTTTAAAAAATTCTTTTCCTCCAAGGTTGTATGTTGCAAATTCACCTTTTTGTGTTAGAGGTGTGTGGAATGTGATTATGTCGCATTGGTGAGCAATGGTTTGTAAATCGACATATTGTTCTGGGTTGTTGATAGCCAATGGTGGGTCGTTGAGTAATATGTTCATTTCCAATAGGCGAGCTAATTGTTCGACTCGTTTGCCAACGTGGCCATGCCCTACGATGCCTATTGTTTTGCCAGATAGAGAGCAGTTGTGTTTATTAGACCATACAGCAAGTACTGAGCCAACCCATTGGGCTACGGATTCGGCATTGCAACCGGGAGCGTTAGTCCATGTGATGTTGTGAGTGTTGCAATAGTTTGTGTCGATGTGGTCGATGCCGATAGTGGCTGTGGCAATGAGTTTTACGTTTGAAGAGTCGAGTAAATCGGCGTTACACAGAGTGCGGGTACGGATGATGAGGGCATCGGCTGATTTTACTTTTTGTGGAGTAATCTCTTTTGCGTTAAGATATTCAACTTCTGCCACTTTGTCAAAAGTGCCTTGTATATAGGGTATATTTGCGTCGATTATTATTCTCGGTTTCATGGTGCAAAGTTACAAAAAAAATGTGTATAATACAATAGGTTATACATATTTTAAGATGTTTTATATAAGTGTAACGTTTTAGGGCGTTTTGGGATGAGTGTGTGCCAAATTGGCGTGCGGATAAAAATAGCCTTCTCGTTTGTGAGAGAAGGCTATTGTGTTATTGTGGCGTAAAGGTAGAGAATTGTTTTTTGAATTTGCAAGGGGAGTTGAGATTGGGGTAGGAGGGGATTGCTTTATAGTATGTTTATCCTATGTTTATAGTATATTTATCATATATTTATAGTATATTTATAGTATGTTATAGATAGGGAGAGGTTAGGTTCTTCGTCAGTTTAGTTGAGAAATTGTTTTTGTTCTATATTCTCCCTCTGTCTTTGGCACGTCCCCCCCTATGGTAGGGGGACAATATTGCGCTATAGTTTTGAGTGTCGATGTTTAGTTTCGAGGAGATATTTTTATTGATTTTAAATTTTGTTGTAATTTTGTGTTGAAATATTTGGTGGTTAGCGAAATAATTTGTAACTTTGCATCGAATTTAAGATATTGAGGGGACGAGTAGTCCCCTCAGTTCGTAGTATTAAGTGATTATGATACAAAAGGATATTATTACTAATTTGGTTATCAGCAAGTTGGTTGATACGAGATATTTTTTGGTTGATGTTACGGTGTCGGCAGATAACGTGATAAAGGTGGAAATTGATGCTGAAGATGGCGTTGATATTGATTTTTGTGTAGAGTTGAATCGTTTTATTGAGGCGAATTTTGACCGAGAGGTAGAGGATTATGAGCTTGAGGTGGGTTCGGCAGGGCTTACTTCGCCTTTTAAGGTGAAACGTCAGTATGAGAAAAATCTCAATGAGGATGTTGAGGTGTTGGAGGCAAATGGTATTAAGCATGAGGGTGTTTTGGTAGAAGTTGGAGATGAGGGTTTTGTGATTGAGGAGACTAAAATGATGAGGAAAGAGGGTGATAAGCGTAAGAAGGCTTATACGGAGCGTGTTGAATTTAAATATTCGGAAATAAAATATACTAAATACATAATAAACTTTAAGTAATGGCTAAAAAAGAGAAAGTAAATCTTATTGAAACCTTTTCGGAGTTCAAAGATTTGAAGGCGATTGATCGTTCTACATTGATCAGTATTTTGGAAGATTCGTTCCGTAGCGTTATTGCTAAGATGTATGGAACAGATGAGAATTATGACGTGATTATCAACCCTGAGACAGGCGATTGCGAGATTCTTCGTACACGTACTATTGTAGAGGACGATGAATTGGAAAATGAAAGTATGGAGATTGCTCTTAGTGCGGCTCAAGAGATAGATGAGGATTATGAGGTGGGAGAAGAGGTTGTGGATAAAGTTGAGTTTTTGAGTTTTGGTCGTCGTGCTGTTCTTAACCTTCGTCAGACTTTGGCTTCACGTATTCTTGAGCTTCAAAAAGAGGCTCTTTATGAGAGATATGCGGATATTATTGGTCAAGTGGTGACAGGTGATGTTTATCAAGTGTGCAAAAAAGAGGTGCTTATTTTGGATGAAGATAAAAATGAAATGCTTCTTCCAAAGCAAGAGCAGATTCCTAATGATTTTTATCGCAAAGGTGAACCTATTCGTGCGGTTGTGCTTCGCGTAGATAATAAAAATAATAATCCAAAAATTTATCTTTCACGTACTTCTCCACTCTTTTTGGAGCGTCTTATCGAACAAGAGGTGCCTGAAATTCATGATGGTTTGATTACTATTAAGAAGGTGGTGCGTATACCAGGTGAACGTGCTAAAGTGGCAGTTGAGTCGTTTGACGATCGTATAGATCCAGTAGGCGCATGTGTTGGTATGAAAGGTGCTCGTATTCATGGTATTGTGCGTGAATTGCGTAATGAAAATATTGACGTTATCAATTATACGAATAATCCAAGCCTTTATATTGCTCGTGCTCTTAGTCCAGCAAAAGTGCAAACTATTGAACTTGATGAAGAGAATAAGAAGGCAAATGTATATCTTCGTCCAGAAGAGATTTCGCTTGCTATCGGTAAGAATGGTAATAATATTAAATTGGCTACAATGCTTACGGGTTATACGATTGATGTATTCCGTAATGATGTTGAAGTTGATGAAGAAGATATTTACCTCGATGAATTTAGTGATGAAATTGATGGTTGGATTATTGATGTATTGAAAGGTATCGGTTGCGATACAGCTAAAAATGTGTTGGCTCTTACTCGCGAAGAGTTGATTCAACGCTCGGACCTTGAAGAGGAAACTGTAGATGAGGTGTTGGCTGTATTGAAAGCTGAATTTGAAGATTAAAAAAATAGTCAACAGTCAACAGACTAATGTCTACAGTCTGTTGCGGTCTATTGACCGTTGATTAAAAACCGAATGGTGGCTGTTGATTGTTGACTACTTAGACTGTAGACAATAAATGCAAACTCTAAACTAAAATATATGGCAAGATTAGGAAAATTAGTAAAAACATTGAAGATTGGTATTGGTACAGCAACAGATTTTTTGAAATCAAAAGGTTTTACTGTAGAAGAGGATTTTAATTCGAAACTTACAGGCGAACAAGAGGCTTTGCTTTTGAAGGAATTTGCTACGCCTGAAATGTTAGCAGAATTTGAAGCTCAAAAGAAAGAGCCTAAAAAGGCAAAAGTAGAAGAGCCAAAAAAGGTTGTGGAAGAACCTAAAAAAGAGGCGAAAAAAGCTGAGGTGAAATCAGGACCTGAAAAACCACAGATAAAAGTTGTGGATAAGATAGACTTGGATGCTCTTAACAAACCTAAAGTTGTAGAGAAAAAAGAGGAGCCAAAAGATGAGCCAAAAGTGGAATTAAAGAAAGAGGAGCCTAAAAAAGAGGTTGTTCCTGCTCAGCCTGCGCTTAAAAAAGAGGATAAAAAGGCTGAACTAAAACCTAAAAAAGAAGAAAAACAAAAAGAATCAAAACCAGTCGAAAAAGAAAATCTTGCCAAAGAAAATAAAACAGAGAACCCTGCTGTGAAAGCAGAACCAATGAAGGAGGAAACTAAAAAAGCGGAAGAACCAGTAGTAGAAACGAAAGAAGATGAAATCTTCACTTATCGTAAAGTTGAGTTCAAGAGCAATATTAAAGTTCTTGACACAATAGACTTGTCTGCTATAAATAGCAATACTCGCCCAGCTAAAAAATCGAAAGAAGAGTTGCGCAAAGACCGTATTGCCAAAGAACGTCAAGCAGCTGAGGCTCGTCGTAAAGCTCAAAAAGAGGCTAATAAAAAAGCACAAAAAGAGGGTAAATCTGATGAAGTATTTAGCGTTGATAAGCCAAAATTGCAAGGTCCTAATGTGGTTGATAAAATCAATCTTGATGGTCAAGGCAAAGGTGGAGAAAAAGGTGATAAGAAAAAACGTAAACGTATTGGTGGCGAGCGCGTAGATGTAAGTAAAGCTATGCAAGGTGGCGGTCAACCTCAAGGTGGCGGTCAAAAAGAGGGTAAGAAAAAGAATAAAAATCAAAAAACTATTCATACTCCTATTGTTAGCGAAGAAGATGTTGCACGTCAAGTAAAAGAGACTTTGGCTCGTCTTACTGAAGGTAACAAAGGAGTGAAAAAAGGTGCTAAATATCGTAAAGAGAAACGTGAAGCCAATGCTCAACGCTTGCAAAATGAGCAAGAAATGGAACAACTCGAATCAAAAATTCTTAAGTTGACTGAGTTTGTTACCGCTAATGAGTTGGCTGCGATGATGAATGTAGCAGTAACTCAAATTATTCAAACTTGTTTCAACCTCGGTTTGTTCGTTTCTATCAACCAACGTCTTGATGCCGAAACTATCAATATTGTGGCTGACGAATTTGGTTTCCAAACTGAGTTTGTTTCTGCTGATGTTGTGAATGCTATTCAAGAAGAGGCCGACAATGAAGAAGATCTTCTTCCACGTCCACCAATCGTGACAGTGATGGGTCACGTTGACCACGGTAAAACTTCGTTGCTCGACTACATTCGTAAATCTAATGTTATTGCAGGTGAAGCTGGTGGTATTACTCAGCATATTGGTGCTTACAACGTAACACTTGAGGATGGTCGTCATATCACATTCCTTGATACTCCTGGTCACGAAGCGTTTACTGCGATGCGTGCTCGTGGTGCTCAAGTTACCGATATCGCTATTATTATTGTTGCAGCTGATGATAACGTAATGCCTCAAACTGTCGAAGCTATCAATCATGCTTCTGCTGCTGGTGTGCCTATCGTATTTGCAATCAATAAAGTAGATAAACCAAGTGCTAATCCTGATAAAATTAAAGAGTCGCTTGCTGCGATGAACTATCTTGTAGAAGAGTGGGGTGGTAAATATCAATCTCAAGACATTTCTGCTAAACATGGTATGGGTGTCAATGAGTTGCTTGAAAAAGTATTGCTCGAAGCCGAATTGCTCGAGCTTAAAGCAAACCCTAATCGTAAAGCATCAGGTTCTGTTATCGAATCTTCGCTTGATAAAGGTCGTGGTTATGTGGCTACAGTGCTTGTAAACAACGGTACTTTGCGTGTTGGTGATGTTATGCTTGCTGGTACAGCTTATGGTCGTGTGAAAGCTATGTTCAACGAACGTAATCAACGTATTAAAGAGGCAGGTCCTGCTGAACCAGTTATTGTATTGGGTCTTAATGGTGCTCCTCAAGCTGGTGATAACTTCAATATTTTTGATCAAGATCATGAGGCTCGTGATATTGCCAATAAACGTGAGCAATTGGCACGTGAACAAGGTCTTCGTACATCTAAACACCTTACTCTCGAAGAAATTGGTCGTCGTATTGCTCTTGGCAACTTCCAAGAACTCAACCTTATCGTTAAAGGTGACGTGGATGGTTCTATCGAGGCATTGTCTGACTCTTTGTTGAAGCTCTCTACCGAAGAAATTCAAGTTAATGTAATTCACAAAGCAGTTGGTCAGATCTCAGAAAGCGACGTTACTTTGGCTGCGGCATCTAATGCAATTATCGTCGGTTTTCAAGTGCGTCCTTCTATGGAGGCTCGTAAATTGGCAGAAAAAGAAGAGGTTGATATCCGTCTCTATTCTATCATTTATGACGCTATTGAAGAGCTTAAAGCTGCTATGGAAGGTATGTTGGCTCCAGATATTAAAGAGGAAGTTACTGCGACACTCGAAATTCGCGAAACCTTCAAAATCACCAAAGTTGGTACAATTGCCGGCTGTATGGTTAAAGAAGGTAAAATCAAACGTACCAATAAGATACGTCTCATTCGCGATGGTATCGTAATCTATACAGGCGAACTTGCATCGCTCAAACGTATGAAAGACGATGTTAAAGAGGTTAACTTTGGTTACGAATGTGGTCTTAATATTGCTAACTACAACGATATCCGCATCGGTGATATCATCGAGGCTTACGAAGAAGTAGAAGTTAAGAAAACACTCTAATTTGTTATAAAATAAAAGACACGAGATATAAGACTTTGTCTTGTGTCTCGTGTCTTTTTAGTATAGAATCTATAAAGTTTTTTATCTTATACTATGAATTATCTTGATATAATACTTGTTATACCTCTTGCTTATGGTCTTGTACAGGGGTTACGTAAGGGGCTTATAAAAGAGATAGCAGGTTTGCTTGCTGTTGTTTTGGGTATATATTTGGCACGTTATTTTTCGTTGTCAGCATCGCAAGCTTTGACAGAAATGACAGGTTGGGCTACAAATATTTGTACACCATTGGCGTATGCATTAGTGTTTGTTGTAGTTTCGTTGTCTATTTCGACATTGTCGTATATGCTTAGTAAGATTGTAGGTGCGATAATGTTAGGTTGGCTGAATCGTTTATTTGGTGCGGTGTTTGGTGTTGTGAAGATGACGTTGTTATTGAGTGTGATACTTAATTTTGTGGCAATAATGAATCAATATATGCCAATTAAGGAGAAGCCTATAGTGCAAGAGTCGTTGTTATATTCTCCAATTGAGAATGTAATGGGCTCAGTGTTGCCTTTGTTGAATTTTGAGGATTTTACCACTGCAGTTCGTGAAGGTATAGTAGAACCTGCAACTAAAGTAATTGAGGATTTGTAGGTTTGTGGTTGTGGGTTTATTGTGGTTTGCTTACAGTTTGCCTGAGGATTGATATTTGTTAGATAGCAATTTGTGAAACAAAAAAGAGTGTATGTGAAAAAAACGCATACACTCTTTTTTTTATTCAAACAAATTTCTGAATCTATTAAAGAAGTTTTTAGCTGCTGAAGCATTTGGTTTCATATTCTTCGATTCGCTTAACTTTTCAAATATTTTTTTCTCGTCTGATGATAACTCTTCTGGAATATATACACCGATATTTACCAATAAATCACCTGTTCCATAGCGGTTTACATCAGGTAGACCCTTGTTGCGTAATCTTAGCACCTTGCCAGGTTGTGTGCCTTTATCAATTTTCACTTTCACTTTTCCGTCAATAGTTGGAATTTCTACCATTCCGCCTAATATAGCAGTAGGTAAATCAAGTAAAAGATTATATATTAGGTTGTTTTGGTCGCGAATAAGTTCTGGGTGTTTTTCTTCTTCTATGACAATCAATAAGTCTCCTGGGATGCCACCTCTGCGAGCTGCATTTCCTTTGCCTGACATACTAAGTTGCATACCTTCAGCTACACCTGCAGGAATATTGATTGTAATTACCTCTTCTTGTATTGTTACGCCTTCGCCCTTGCAGTGAGGACATTCGTCTTTGATTATTTTTCCTTCTCCACCACATTTAGGACAAGCAGTGCGAGTTTGCATATTGCCAAGTATAGTGCGTTGTACGCGAGTTACATAGCCAGAACCACCGCATTCAGGACAAGTAGTTGTGCTGTGTGAATCTTTTGCACCAGTGCCATCACAATGAGTACAAGTTACGGCTTTGCGTACTTTGATTTTCTTTTCGCAACCTGTGGCAATATCTTTTAATGTCAATTTGACACGAACACGCAAGTCCGAGCCTCGATTAACACGTTGACGAGAGCCTCCGCCTCCACCAAAACCGCTGAAACCTCCAAATCCAAAGTGGCCTCCAAATATGTCACCGAATTGTGAGAATATGTCTTCCATATTCATACCACCTCCGCCGAAACCACTTGCACCACCCATACCTGCATGCCCAAATTGGTCATAACGAGCACGTTTATCTGCATCGCTAAGTACTTCGTATGCTTCTGCCGCCTCTTTGAATTTTTCCTCAGCCTCTTTATCACCCGGATTTTTGTCAGGGTGATATTGGATAGCCTTTTTGCGGTATGCTTTTTTTATTTCTTCATCAGATGCACCCTTTTGTACACCTAATACTTCATAATAATCGCGTTTTGACATATAATTCTAAATTATGAATTAATTAAGCTCCAACTACAACCTTTGCGTGGCGGATAACTTTTTCGTTCATCGTATAACCTTTTGTAGTACAATCTACAATTTTATCCTTCAATTCAGGGGTAGGGGCAGGAATAGTAGTGATGGCCTCGTGATATTCAGTATCGAATGGAGCCTCTTTGGTTTCTATTACGGCTACTCCGTTAGATTTCATCATCGACATTATTTGGCTATAAATCAACTCAACACCCTGACGCACAGCATTTACATCTTCAGCAGTTTTCATGCTTTCCAATGCGCGTTCAAAATTATCTACGATAGGTAGAAAATCAACAATAATTCTTTCGCCAGCGTTTTTAATCAAATCTGCTTTCTCTTTGATAGTGCGTTTGCGATAGTTGTCAAAGTCTGCCATTAATCTCAAATAACTATCGTTAATGTCATTATATTTCTTTTCCCACTCATTTACCTCTTCTGTTTCTTGATTTTCCACCACATCTTCTTGAGGTGTTTGTGTCTCATTTTTCATTTCTTGAGTTTCAGATTGTGTCTCTTCGACTTTAGTCTCTTTTTCTTTCTTCATGTTGTTGTAAAAATTATATTTCTTTATCTATATATCAAAAATATTGCCAAAAACAAATATGTGTCATATTGTCATAGTAATAA
This sequence comes from Candidatus Aphodosoma sp., assembly GCA_045658305.1. Lineage (GTDB taxonomy): Bacteria > Bacteroidota > Bacteroidia > Bacteroidales > Paludibacteraceae > Aphodosoma. Next base: position 22,648 of record JAZOUT010000119.1, read on the forward strand.
ATTCCAAAAGCTGCCACTATTATTTTTTGTATAATTTATGAGGCATAAATGATATTGTATAAAGTACGATAACATCTATCAATTTAATACAATAACCCATCCAAATCTTAAATATAGGATAGAGCAAACTGCAAGCAACCTTCACCCTACCTTCGTTTTATGCTCCGAAATACAATAACTAAAAGCAAAAAGAGAGTGACATTTCGTCACTCTCACATTTATTTAGTTGTCAAAAACAATTATTTTTTGTTTTTATAGTTGTCCAATGTTGCTTTAAGGAATTCAACAAAGTTAGCAGGATTTTCATCGAATGCATAAGATTTGTTGAGAGGTTTACCTTCAGCATCAATAGCAACATAGAAAGGTTGAGCATTAGCACCGAATTTGCTACGTTGGATGTAGCTGTTTTTCTCACCTACAGTAGTGAATTCTTTTCTTACACCACCTTCTGTTACTACGAATGGAGTAGCAAGTGGAGTACGGTCGTCAACCATCAATGTAACGAGTACGAAGTCTTCTTGCAACATAGTAGCAACAGTTGGGTCAGTCCATACAGAAGCTTCCATTTTACGGCAGTTTACACAACCGAAACCAGAGAAGTCAACCAATACAGGTTTGCCTGCTGTTTGAGCCATTTGCATAGCGATTTCGTAGTCGTGAGTATCAGGGTGAACTTCGTTAGTATAGAGGTTGAAGTCTTGAGTTGTCAAAGGAGGAGCGAATGCTGAAGCCGAACGACAAGGAGCACCCCACAAACCAGGAACCAAGTAGATAGCGTATGCGAATGAAATCAAAGCCAACATCATACGACCAACGCCGATGCGTTCAACTTGATCATCGTGTGGCAATGTGATTTTGCCGAGGAGATACATACCGAGCAATGCGAAGATAACGATCCACAAAGCGAGGAATGTTTCGCGGTCAAGGATACCCCAACCGTATGCCAAGTCAGCAACTGACAAGAATTTGAGAGAAAGAGCAAGTTCCAAGAAACCAAGAACTACTTTTACAGAGTTCAACCAACCACCTGATTTAGGCATTGATTTCAACATTGATGGGAACATTGCAAAGATAGTAAATGGCAATGCCAAAGCGATAGAGAAACCGAACATACCGATAGCAGGGCCTAACCATGAACCTTGTGCAGCTTCAACAAGCAAAGTACCGATGATAGGACCAGTACATGAGAATGAAACGAGTACAAGAGTAAATGCCATCAACATGATAGACATGAAACCAGTAGTAGTTTCAGCTTTAGCATCCATTTTAGATGTCCAAGAAGCTGGCAATGTGATTTCGAATGCACCAAAGAATGATACTGCAAACACAACCAACATCAAGAAGAAGATGATGTTGAAGATAGCGTTAGTAGAGAGTGCGTTCAATGCAGATGCACCGAAGATACCAGTCACCAAAAGACCAAGAGTCAAATAGATGATGATGATAGCTGCACCGTAAGTGAACGCATCGCGACGACCTTTAGCTTTATCACCTGAGCGTTTCAAGAAGAATGAAACAGTCATAGGGATGATAGGCCATACACAAGGAGTGAACAAAGCAACAAAACCACCGAGGAAACCAAGGATGAAGATTGCCCACAATGAAGAGTCTGAAGTATTAGTAGTTTCTCCGAAAGCTTTGAGTTCATCGATAACTGGAGTATAGATGTCATTAGCAGCCTCTTCTACAGCAGTTTCAGTTTCAGTAACTTCTGCAATTGGCATTGGTTCGCTTGCTTTAGGACCAAAAGCAAAATTGTAAGGGCCAAAGAGCATACAAGAACCAACTACTTCCGAACAAGCTTGACCAGAAGCAACCACGCCAACGCCCCAATTTTCTTCAGTAATTTTTATTTTTTGAGCGAATACTGCAGTTTTTTCAAATGAAGTGATTTCGCACTCAAACATATTGTCGAAGATAGTGTGCGCTTCTGTTTTGATTTCAAGTTCGCCATTGAGTTCAGCACCAATAAGATTGTTGAATTCGATTTTTGTAGCGATAGGACCTTTGTCTGTTTCTTCAAGTCCATAGATGTGCCATGTGTCATCAATTGTTGCAGTAAGAACAATCTCGGCATTTTTGCCATCTTGCTCAATTTGAGCATCCCATTTAACAGGCTCAAGCATTTGAGCGAATGTCATGGTAAAGAGGCACATTACGAGTGCCAAGGTAGAAAAAAGTTTTTTCATACTTTTTAATTTAATTTATAAATTATTGTTTAGTGATTTTTTACAAATAGTTAACCATAAATTAAGGATATTCTCTATTCCCAAATCCTCATTTTATACTGATTTATGGTATCATATCGAGCATTTCGTCGTCAAAAGCATCATAATCTTCGGGAAAATCAGCACCTTGTATCAATTCGTCAAGGTCTTTATTCTCGTTTTTAATGCTTTCGTAATCAGTTGGTTCTGCTAAGTTTACGTGTATGTGATGTATCATAAAAGCATATTTATACAATTTGGGTGCAAAATTAAGAAAAAATATTCATATACACAAGAACTTAAAATAATTCATAATTCATAATTTATAATTCATAATTTTTTTATAAATTTGCAAAATGAACTAGTAACTATTTGGATTATGCCTTTTGCATTTGGAATAAAAGATATTATTGATATATTGCTTGTCGCAATATTGCTTTATCAAGTATATCGTTTGATGAAGAATACGGGAACAATTAACATCTTCTTAGGTGTTATGGTTTTTGTGTTTTTGTGGTTTTTGATTGTTAAGGTGCTAAAATTAGGCTTGACAGGTGCGATTCTCAATCAAATTATTAGTGTTGGTGCTATTGCGTTGGTAGTTTTGTTTCAGAATGAGATACGAAAGTTTTTGTTGAAATTGGGTTCTCGTCGTAATTGGAAGTTTTATAAAAGTATTGCTAATATTATAAAAGGTAATGCAAATAAAGAGCAAGTACAGAGTTTTCCTGTAATGAAGTTGGTGTTGGCGTGCCGTAATATGTCAAGAACTAAAACTGGTGCATTGATTGTAATTGAGCGAGAAAATCCACTAACGGAGTATATAGAAAGTGGAGAACAAGTAAAAGCGGATATCAATACTCGATTGATTGAAAATATATTTTTTAAGAATAGTCCTCTTCATGATGGTGCAATGATTATTAGTAATAGTAGAATTGTGGCTGCAGGAGCAATTTTACCTGTGTCTAAAAATCCAAATATTCCTCGTCATCTTGGACTTCGTCATCGTGCGGCTATGGGTGTATCTGAAAAAGCAGATGCTTTGGTCATTATTGTTTCAGAAGAGACTGGGACTATTTCTATGGCTGTTGATGGCGTATATCGTCTTAATTTAACTGCAGAGGAGCTTGAGCGTAATTTAACTGAACTTTTACAAAATAATTGAATATGGAACAATTAAGAAATGCAGGTTTTGCAATTACAATTTGCGATAAGGATGGAAAAATCCTTGATATGAATAATAAATCTAAGCAAACATTTGCTAAGTATGGAGATATTATAGGTCGTTCGCTTTTTGAATTTCATCCACCTCGCGCTGCTGAAATATTGCGTGGGCTTCTCGAAAATCATAATGTGAATGCTTATACTATCGAAAAAGAGGGATTGCATAAACTTATTTATCAAGTTCCTTGGTTTGAAGAGAACGGAGATTTTGGTGGATACGTAGAACTTTCGCTTGTAATTCCAGCAGAAATGCCACATTATGTACGTGGATAAAATACCAAATTTTATTAATAGAAGGAAACAATGGCTGTCAATGAATAAATTGACAGCCATTGTTTTTATAAGTGATAATTTTTTTATTTTGCAGTCCAGTAGCAACGTTTTGTAGAGATAATTTCGCCCTCTTCTTTGAGTTGTTTCATTGCTTTATCTACGATTTTGCGGTCGAGACCTGAAAGTTCTGCTACTTTGCCAGCATTGATAGGTTCGCCAGCAGCTTTGATTGTTTCTAATACTTTTGCTTTTTCCATAATATTTATAAAGTTGAAAATTGAAAGTTGAAATTTTGCAAAATTATGCATTATGAACTGGAAACAGTCCTCGTTCGGCGGCTATTTTGATAAGAAGTTCTTTTGCAGCGTCGTGCTCGTTTGGTATTTCACCGTCTAATATTGCATCTTTTATTATAGCCTTCAATTCACCTATTATATTAGATGGCTCAATGCCGAATATTTGCATGATTTCGATGCCATCGACTGGAGGCTGGAAGTTGCGGATGCGGTCGCGTTCTTCGAGTTCTTTAAGTTTTACTCTTACGAGATTGAAGTTATCGGAGAAGCGTTTCACCTTTTCTCGATTGGCACTCGTGATGTCGCACTCGCAGAGGAGCATGAGAGAGTCGATGTCATCGCCTGCATCGAAAAGTAGGCGTCTTACTGCCGAATCTGTCACCTCGTCTTCGCTGAGTACGATAGGACGCATATGCAAATCCACCATCTTTTGCACGAACTTCATAGGCTCGCCGAGTGGCAATTTCAATCTTTTAAATATACCTGGCACCATGCGTTGCCCGAGATAGTTGTGGTTGCGGAATGTCCATCCATGCTCATCGTCCCACTGTTTGCTGGCAGGTTTACCTATGTCGTGGAGCAATGCTCCCCAGCGAAGCCATAAATCGTCGCTTTTTTCTGCTACTGAGTCTAATACCTTGAGTGTATGTAGAAATACATCTTTATGTGCTCTCTCTCCTCGTTTTTCAACACCTTTTAGTCGGTCGAGTTCGGGGAATATTTTAGCCAACAGGCCCGATTGTTCCAATAGCATCAATCCGATTGATGGCTTTGGCGAACGCATTATTTTGTTTAATTCGTCAATTATGCGTTCTTTTGTGATTATCTCAATTCTGTCGCAATTACGATAAATAGCATCAAATGTTTCGGGATAGATTGTGAATTGTAGTTGCGATGCAAATCTCACTGCGCGCATCATTCTCAGTGGGTCATCGCTGAATGTGATGTCTGGGTCGAGTGGTGTGCGGAGTATTTTCGCTTCCATATCTGCCAATCCTCCGAATGGGTCAACCAATTCCCCAAATCTATCTTTGTTGAGGCATAGAGCCAAAGCATTCACTGTGAAGTCGCGACGATTTTGGTCGTCTTGTAGTGTGCCTTCTGTCACGATAGGGTTGCGACTATCACGATTGTAACTCTCGCTTCGTGCGCCAACAAACTCTACTTCAATATTTTTTTTCTTTACTTGTGCTGTTCCGTAGGTCTTGAATACCGACAAAAATGCGCCTTTGCCGAGTTTATGTGAAAAGGCTTTTGCCATCTCTATACCGCTACCAACCACCACAACATCAATATCTTTTGATGGGCGTTGCAATAGTATATCACGCACGTATCCCCCGATGATATAAGCCTCTAAGCCTAATTCATCGGCAGTTTCGCACAATAGCGCAAACACCTTATCTTGTAAATGCTCTTTTAAGTTCATTTCAATTCCAATCTTACCACATTTTCTACATGGTGTGTATGTGGGAACATATCCACTGGTTGCACGGCTGTTACTTTATATTTCACATCCAACATTTGCAAATCGCGTGCCTGAGTGGCTGGGTTACAACTTACATACACAATGCGTTTAGGCTCAGCGTTCAATATTACGTTTATTACATCTTCGTGCATGCCTGCGCGTGGTGGGTCGGTGATGATTACGTCTGGGCGACCATACTCTTTGATGAATTTGTCGGTCAATATATCTTTCATATCGCCCGCAAAAAACAAAGTATTGTCGATTCCATTTATTGCTGAGTTCACTTTTGCATCTTCAATAGCCTCTGGCACATACTCAATACCAATGACTTGGCGTGCTTTGCGACTTACGAAGTTCGCAATTGTTCCTGTGCCTGTATAGAGGTCATACACCAACTCTTCGCCTGTCAATTCTGCAAAATTGCGTGCTACCTTATATAATTCGTATGCCTGTTCAGAGTTAGTTTGATAGAATGACTTAGGTCCGATTTTGAAGCGGAGACCTTCCATTTCTTCGTATATAGCCTCTTCGCCTTTGAAGCAAACAATCTCTTGGTCGGTGATAGTGTCGTTGCATTTCGAGTTAATCACATATAGCAACGCAGTGATTTGTGGGAACATATCTGCCAAATGTTGTAATAATGCCACTCTTTCTGCCTCATCTTCGTGGAAGAATACCACCACCACCATCAATTCGCCTGTCGAAGTAGTACGAATCATCAACGTGCGGAGGAAACCCTCTTGATTGCGCAAGTCGAAGAATGTCAAGCCTTTTTCTTGTGCATAGCGACGTATTTCGTTGCGTATTTGGTTTGATATATCATCTTGTAGCCAGCATTTGTTGATGTCCAACACCTTATCGAACATACCAGGAATATGGAATCCAACGCCATTCAACTCCTCTGGCTTATGCTCTTTTTGCATATCTTCCATTGTGAGCCATTTGCGGTTGCTGAAGGTGTACTCGAGTTTGTTGCGGTAGAAATATGTTTTTTCTGAACCAAGGATAGGTGATGTTTCTGGCAATTCGATGTGGCCGAGGCGAGTGAGGTTATCAACTACCTGTTTTTGTTTGTAGCGGATTTGTTCGTCGTAAGGTAGTATTTGCCATTTGCATCCACCGCAAGTGCCATAGTGTTCGCACACGGCATTGCAGCGTTTTTCGCTGTATGAGTGGAATTTGATGACACGACCTTCCATGTAGTTTTTTTTCTTTTTGAAGATTTGGAGGTCGACCACATCGCCAGGTACGGCATATTGAGTGAAAATAACCATATCATCGACCTTGGCAATAGCTTTGCCTTCGGCAGCGACATCGGTTATTGTAACTTCGTAGAAAATAGGTAGTTGTTTTTGTTTGCGAGCCATATTTAGTTTGATTTTTTGTGCATATTATTACAATTTGCAAAGATAATAAAAAAAAATTATACATCCAATATTTAGAAAATAAAATGAGTTTTGAGTTTAAAAGAGTGTGTTGTGTTGTTGTTGTGTAGGTATTATTATAGTATGTTTATACTATGTTTATAGTATATTTATAGTATATTTATCATATATTTATAGTATATTAAAGTTTAGGAGATGTTAGGGAGCTTTGATGGTTTAGTTGCAAAAGTTATTGGTGAAAATATTTGCATAAGTCGTTAGTATTTTGTATTTTTGCAGACGAATTGAGGAGTGTGTATTTTATAGTAAAATTATTAGTTGTTATGGAAGATTTTATTGAAATAATATTTTATGTTGTGATTCTGGTGCTTTCGGGTATTGGGTCGTTAATGAAAAATAGGAAGAAACAGGAGAAGACGGAGTCTGCGCCTAAGCAGGAGATGTGGTCGGCTGAGTCGGAATTGGAGGGTGAGGTTGTGGATGAGAATGTGTCTGAGGTGGAGGAGGAGAATGAATTAGTGCGTATGTTGAGAGAGGCGGCAGCGGCAGCTGAGGCTCAGCAGCGTGAAAAAGAGGCGTTGGAACAACGACAACGTGACGAGGAGTTGCGTCGGAGAGAGTTGGCCGAGAAGGCGAGAAAAGCAGAATTGCTCCGTCTTGAAAGGGAGAGGGAGCTTGCAAAACAGCCGGCAAAGGTTGAAAATAAGAATTTAGATGTCGATAATGTCGAGGATAATTCGGTTTTAGGGCTGGATTTGTCGGATGTGAATGAGGTAAGAAGGGCATTTATAGCATCGGAGATACTTAATAAAAGGTATTCTTGATGTGTATTTGTATTATTGTGGGTGTGTATTAGGTTAAAGATTTGTTGTTATGCCTCTAAAATTTGCTCAGGTCAGAAATAGTTGCTACCTTTGCATTACCTAAACGAGGGGTATAAGAAATATGGGAGATCCAATCTGTAAAAAGGTTGGGTTTCTCCTTTGTTATTATGTAATAAATGATAATGAGTAGTTGTTGATTATCAGCGAAATTTATTGTTTATTGAATAGGATTACTAATCATTATTAACTAATAATTATTATTGAAAATTATGGCTGTAACTTACATGACCGAAGAAGGTTACAAGAAATTGATTGATCAAATTAAACAATTAGAATCTGTTGAACGTCCACGTATTTCGGCGCAAATTGCAGAAGCGCGCGACAAGGGAGATTTGAGTGAAAATGCTGAATATGATGCAGCAAAAGAGGCACAGGGTTTGCTTGAGATGAAAATTGCTCAATTGAAGGATACTCTTGCGAATGCACGTATTCTTGATGAGTCGATGGTGTCGGCTGATTCAATTCAAATTCTTTCGAAAGTAAGAGTAAAAGACCAAAAATCGGGTCGCGAAATGAATTATATGTTGGTGTCGGAGAATGAGGCAAATATTCGTGAGGGTAAATTAGCTGTGACTACACCAATAGCGAAGGCATTGATGGGTAAAAAAGTGGGTGATATAGCTGAAGCTAAAGTTCCTGCTGGTACGTTGATGCTTGAAATTCTTGAAATTTCAATTTAATATAGATATAAGAAATAAGTTGTAAGTCGTAAGAATTTTTATTTTGGTCTTTTATGCCGAATGGTTCTTGCTACTTACTACTTGCTACTAACTACTAAATTATGACTATTTTCACAAGAATTATAAACGGAGAAATTCCTTGCTACAAAGTGGCAGAGAATGAACATTTTTTTGCATTTCTTGATATTGCGCCAATGACAAAAGGGCATACTCTTGTTATTCCTAAGTTTGAGGCTGATAACGAAGGTGATTATATCTTCGATATGGATGATGAAATGTATGCTGGTTTGATGATGTTTGCAAAGCAAGTAGCTAAAGCTATTGAGGCAGCGGTGCCTTGTAAAAGAGTAGGTGTAGCGGTTATGGGAATGGAGGTGCCACATGTACATGTACACTTAATTCCTATGAATTCGGAAAAAGATATGGTGATTTCTAATCCAAAACTTAAACTTGAAGCATCGGAAATGGCTGAAATTGCTGCTAATATTGCTGCTAAATTGTAATTTAATGTGCAGATTACCAATATTTTGATGTGTTTATTGTAAAAAATATATCAAAATATTTGGTAGTTTCGTTAAAAATGCGTAACTTTGCACTCGCTTTTTAAGGAAAGAAAGTATGGCGGGATAGCTCAGTTGGTTAGAGCGTCGGATTCATAACCCGGAGGTCTCGAGTTCAATTCTCGATCCCGCTACAAGAAAGGTCAATTATCGGAAGATGATTGACCTTTTTTTGTATTTCTTGTGTTAATTTGTGTTAAAAGTGGTATTTTGTATTGCATAGTACAGAGTAAATGTGTAACTTTGCAGCGTGAATGAAAATAAGGAGTAGGGAGTAAGGAACAGGGAGCAGGGAGTAGGGAATAAGGAAGAGGAAGTAGGGAGTGGGTTTTGTTTGGTATTTAATAAAATTGAGATATGAAAAAAGCTATTGTTATTGGTGCTACGTCGGGATTGGGACGTGAAATTGCGATGAATCTTGTGCGTGAGGGTTGGGCAGTTGGAATTGCTGGTAGAAGGGTAGAGTTGTTAGAGGAGTTGGCTAATGAAATGAATACTATAATTCGTTTGGTTTCGGTTGGTCCACTAAAAGAAGAGGACAATATGAGCGGTAGGGGTGAGGCAGTTTATGAACGAATTGATGTTACGACAGAGGATGCTGTGGAGGGGGTTGAGCGATTGGTAGAGAGGTTGGGAGGTATGGATTTGTTTGTGAATGTGGCAGGAGTGGGTTTTCAGAATCCGACTCTCGACCCAAAGGTTGAAAAACATACGTTTGATGTGAATGGGTATGGTTTTATGCGTATGGTGGGTTGGGCATATAATTATTTTAAGAGAGAGGAGTGTGAGGGGCAGATTGCTATTGTGTCGTCGATTGCGGGCACTATGCCTTTGGGTACTGCTGCTGCTTATTCGGCTACGAAGCGGATGCAGTCGCATTATTTGACGGCTTTGGCGCAGTTGGCAAGGATGGAGGGGGTAGGGATTAAGTTTACGGATATTCGTCCTGGTTTTGCGGCTACAGATATTTTGAATCCGAATAAGCATTATCCAATGATGATGGAGAAGGAGTATGCTGGGAGATTGGCTACGAGAGCGATATTGAAGAAGAGGCGTGTAGCGGTGATAGATTGGAAGTTTGCGGTGTTGACTTTCTTTTGGACTTTGATACCGAGATGTGTGTGGGAGAGATTGACTTTTGTGAAGAATTGATTTTGTAGGTTGGTGGAAATTATGTTTTATTTATGGAATTTCTTGGTAATATGGTTAAATGATGTTAAATAATGTTAAATGGGGGGGGTGAATTGTAGTATGGAAATTTTGTTGTAACTTTGCGGTGTGGTAATGATTTTGTGATTTTTGATATAGTGGTGGTGTGGCGGTTTTCTTGCTTGCACCTTGCTTGAAGGTATGGTTCACTATCTTGGAGGGTTAGGTAGAGAGAGGATATGAATTTTGTAGTTTTTTAATTAAAAATATTATGGAAAAGAAATTGACTAAATCGAACAACAAGATGTTGTCGGGTGTGTTGGCTGGTATCGCTGAGTATTGTGATTGTGACCCTACGGTGATTCGTGTTGTGTATTTGTTTTTGACAGTGTTTACTGCTTTTGCTGGTGTAATTTTGTATCTTTTGATGATGCTTGTGATGCCAAATAAGGAGCAGGGAATAGGGAACGAGGAATAGGGAGCAAGGAGTAGGGAACAGGGAGTAGGGGATAAGGAGTAGATTTAATAATTTTTATTGATAAAATGATTAGGTTAAGGAATATAAATAAGACATATTATTCGGCGAGTCCGTTGCATGTGTTGAAGGGGATTGATTTGGATATCTCTCAAGGCGATTTTGTGTCGATTATGGGTGCTTCGGGGTCGGGCAAATCTACGTTGCTTAATATTCTTGGGGTGTTGGATACTTACGATGAGGGCGAATATTGGTTGGATGGTAAGTTGATAAAAGATCTCTCTGAACGTGAGGCGGCGCATTTGCGCAATCGCACGATTGGTTTTGTTTTTCAGAGTTTTAATCTTTTGAATTTCAAAACCGCTTTGGAGAATGTTGCTTTGCCTCTTTATTATCAAGGAGTCCCTCGTAAACGTCGTAATGCTATTGCAATGGAATATCTTGACCGTGTGGGATTAAAAGATTGGGCTGAGCATTTGCCTAATCAGCTTTCTGGTGGACAAAAACAGCGTGTAGCCATTGCTCGTGCGCTGATTGCTAAACCTCGTATTATTCTTGCCGATGAGCCAACTGGTGCGTTGGATTCTCGTACATCACAGGAGGTTATTGAGCTTTTGCGTGAAGTGTCGCATACTGAGGGGATTACTATGATTGTTGTTACCCATGCACAAGAAGTTGCTGAACAAACAGACCGAATTATTCGTATAAAAGACGGAGTTATTGATGTTTGATATTTTTAATGAAATATTCGCCGCTCTCAAGCAGAATCGTATGCGTACGTTTCTCACAGGCTTTGCTATTGCATGGGGTATATTCATGCTTGTGGCTCTATTGGCTGTGGGCAATGGCTTCAGCAATGCTATGTTTGCCAATATGAATTATATGGCACAAAATACGATTTCTCTCTACTCTGGCTATACCTCTATGCCTTATCAGGGACTGAAGAAAGGTCGTCTGATTCGATTTTCTATGGCAGACTGCGAGTGGATGAGTAAGCATCTTAAAGGTTGTGTTGCAATATCGCCAATATTTAATCTTTGGAGTGGTTCTATTGCCTCTAATACTTTGCAACTCAATGCCAATATAACCGGTGTGAATGAGATATATAGCGATTTGCGAGTGATGGATATTCTACATGGGCGATTTATAAATCTTGTAGATATGCGTGAGCGGCGTAAAGTGGCTGTGATTGATGAGGCCTCGGCGAGCAAACTATTTGGTGATGCCGAGTCATCGATAGGTAAAATGGTGAAACTTACTAATGGCATTACGTTTCAATTAATAGGTGTAGTTGAAGCTGGTTATGAGAATTCGCAACCATCGGTTTATATTCCACTCTCGACAGCCAATGTTATTTATAATCCTTCGGGCTATGTTTCGGATGTGTCGTACATATTAGAAGGTGTTGAAACTGTAGCCGAAGCCGAAGCTTATGACGTACGCCTACGTGCACAATTGGCAAACTATTTCCGATTCGATCCTGCCGATCGCAATGCCATCTGGATTGCCAATCGTATAGAAAATTACGAACAATCAAAGATGATATTTTCAGGTATTAGTTTGTTTATTTGGATTATTGGTATTGGTACTTTGATTGCCGGTATCGTAGGTGTTAGCAATATTATGCTTATTGCTATTAAGGAGCGCACTCGTGAATTTGGCATTCGTAAAGCCCTTGGGGCAACACCTAATAGTATTTTGCTTATGGTTGTTCTTGAATCTTTGATTATAACACTTTCGTTTGGCTATATTGGTATGATGTTGGGCATTGGGTTATCTGAGATTTTATGTGTGATATTCCCTGCTACTACGTCGTCTGGTATGAATCCAACGTTCCTAATGAATCCAACTGTTGACCTTCCAATAGTTTTTTCAGCAACTTTTGTCCTTGTTATTGCGGGAGTTTTAGCAGGTTATTTCCCTGCCCGACGAGCCGTCAAAATCAAACCAATCGAGGCGATGAACTATAAATAGTACAAGAATTGTTTTAAATTTAAAATTGAAACATGTTTGACTTAGATAATTATCAAGAAATTTGGCATACTATCACGCGCAACAAAACACGTAGCCTTCTCACCGCTTTGGGTGTCTTCTGGGGCATGTTTATGTTGATCGTTATGGTAGCTTTGGGCGATAGTATTCGTCGTGGGATTATTGGTCAAATTGGTGGTGTTGCGCAAAATAGTTCTTTCTTTTGGACTTCTAATACCTCTATGCCATATAAAGGATTCAAAAAAGGTCGCTCATGGAATATTCATGAAGATGATTTGTTTGTTATCGAGCGTGAGTTCCCTGATTTGAAATATATTTCGCCAATCATGTGGGGTATAGATGGCAAAGTTACACGAGCCACTAAGTCAGGCGATTTTCGTATGATGGGCCATGATGCCAATTATTTTAGCATTTATCCAATGTATCTTTTACAGGGACGTTGGATTAATGATATTGACGTTCGCGATGCTCGCAAAGTGTGTGTCATTGGAGAGAAGGTTCTTAATGATCTCTACGCCCCTTATGAGAATCCTATAGGTTCTCTTATTAGAGCAGGTGGGTCGTATTATACTGTTATCGGAGTTGTTAAGCGACAAACCGATCAGGTCAATTTTTTTGGAAATATTGATGAAATGCTTCTTGTGCCATATACCACTGTTCAGCGAACTACTAATAGTGGAGATGTTATTAATTGTTTGGCTATTACGGCGCAAGATAATGTAGATATTACTATAATCGAACAGGCAGTGGCAGCACGAATCAAAGAACGCAATCTTGTTGATCCTGCCGACGAAGCAGCTATGTTTCTCATGAATCTTAAGAAGATATTCGACATGTTTAATATGTTGTTTCTTGGATTGAATGTCTTAGTGTGGATTGTCGGCATAGGCACATTGATTTCTGGCGTCATAGGTGTCAGCAATATTATGCTTGTCACTGTTCGCGAGCGCACTCAAGAGATTGGCATTCGTCGCGCGTTAGGGGCTACACCATTCACTATTATTAAACAAATTATGAGTGAGAGCCTTGTGCTTACTTTTATAGCTGGTTTTGCAGGATTATTTCTTGCAGTTATCGTACTTGGTATAGTTGATGTTGTTATGTCAGCCCAGTCTAATCCTTTTATGGCGTCATTGCAATTATCTTTCTCTTTATCAATCATTGCGCTATTGATTATTATCTTTTCTGGTATGATAGCTGGTTATCTCCCATCTAAGCGTGCTCTCAGTATAAAAGCTGTCGAAGCTCTCCAAGATGAATAAAAATTTAGAAAATGATTTTGTCTAAAAAAACTAAAATATGAAAAAAGTATTCCGTATTTTCCTATTTGTCCTATTAGGACTTATTGTGATTGGCACATTTGTCTATCTTTATCAGAAGTCTCGTCCTGAGGTGAAAGAGTATCAAATTATCACACCAACTGTACAATCACTCTCTAAAAAGACTGTAGCTACTGGTAAAATTGAGCCTCGCAACGAGGTAGAAATCAAACCTCAAATATCAGGTATTATTAGTGAAATTTATAAAGAGGCAGGGGAGATGGTTCGTGAAGGTGATGTTATTGCTCTTATTAAGGTTATACCCGAAATGGGTACTCTCAATTCAGCCGAAAGTCGTGTAAATATTGCTAAAATTGATTTTGAACAAGCTAAGATTGATTATGATCGAGCTGACAAACTTTTTGAAAAGAAAGTACTTTCTGCCGAGGAGTTCGAAAAAGAGCGAGTAACTTATAATAAGGCTAAAGAGGAGTATCAAAATGCAGTTGACAATCTCGAAATCATTCGTGATGGCATTGCTCGTAGTTCTGGTGGATATAGCAATACTCAAATACGTGCTACTATCACAGGTCTTATACTTGATATCCCAGTCAAAGTAGGTAATTCTGTGATACAGAGTAATAATTTCAACGATGGCACTACCATCTGCACCATTGCCGATATGTCTGATATGATATTCAAAGGCAAAATCGATGAGAGCGAGGTTGGTCGTATTCGCGAAGGATTGCCTATTGTGCTCACTATTGGTGCATTGCAAGATGTTAAGTTCGATGCAGTACTCGAATATGTTTCGCCTAAAGGTGTCGAAGAGAGTGGGGCTGTGATGTTTGAAATCAAGGCTGCAGCTCAAATCCCCGATTCTGTCATGGTTCGTGCTGGCTATAGTGCTAATGCCGAAATTATTCTTATGCAACGCAATAATGTTCTTGCTATTCCTGAGGGTGCAGTTGAGTTATCTGGCGACTCTGCTTTTGTCTATCAACTCGATACTACTCAAATCAAGGAGCAACGCTTCAATCGCATCCCTGTCTCTATTGGTATGTCTGATGGTCTTAATATAGAAATCATCGATGGTCTCGAGCCTAATGCCCAACTCCGTGGCAATCTAAAATAATATAAGTCCTAATTATGAAAAAAGCAATTATAATCTCTTTGTGCATTTTACATTGTACATTGTGTATTTCTCAATCTTGGACTCTCGACTCTTGTATCTCTTATGCCCAGCAACAGAGTTATTCTGTTATTCGGGCAAATATGGCAGTCAAGAATGCCGAAATTGCCGAGCGCAGTGCACGCCTTGCTATGACGCCATCTGTCAATGCTGGCATTGGCGAGAATCTCTCGTTTGGTCTGGTCGAAGGTGTGAACAATGTGCGCGAAAATCGCACTCAGTCAACCACTTCTTTCAATGCTTCGGTCTCTATGCCTTTGTTTACAGGTTTGCGTGTTACCAATCAAATCAAACGCACAGGAGCAGAACTCCAAGCAGCTTTGGCCGAGGTCGAAACTGCAAAGGAGAATGTCGAGTTGAATGTTATAACTTATTATCTTCAGATGATGTATTTGGGAGAAATGCAATCGGTGCAGAAACAGCAGTTGGCATTGTCGGAACAGTTGTTGGAACGCACGCAAGTGTTAGTTGCAGAGGGACGGAAAAGCGAAAGCGAACTTTATGAGGTTGAGGCTCAAGTAGCGCAAAATAGACAAGCACTGACTGAAGCGGAAAATAATTATCGTCTTGCTATTGTGGACCTTTGTCAGTTGATAAATTATAAAGATATTGAGGGGTTTTATAATGCACAATGTGCAATGCATAATGCACAATTTGAGATGCAAAATATAGAAATTTTATTGCCTAATCCAGATGAAGTTTTTGCACATGCAGTGGCGAATCGTCCATCTATTGAGGCTCAACAGCGAAGAGTTGAGAGTGCAGAATTTGCCGTGAAAGAGACTAAGGCTGAGTATTATCCGCAGTTGTCGTTGAATGCTTCGTGGGGTACAGGTTATTATCATACGTTTAATGGTAATAATCCTGCTTTTGGTAATCAATTTGTGGATAATGGCAGCGAAGTGATAGGACTTTCGTTGAATATTCCAATCTACAATCGTATGCAGGTGCGTCATGCAGTTAAGCGTCAGCAGATAGCATTGGAGGAGGCTAAACTGTCAGAATTAGAGATAAAAGATCGTTTGTATAAAGATATACAGTCGGCGTATTATAATGCTATTGCAGCACAGAAAAAACATACTGCGACGCAAAAGAGTCGTGAGTCGGCTGCTAAAGCTCTTGAATTTGCAGCAAGTAAATATGAACTTGGACGTATTAGTACGTACGAATATAGCGAGGCTCAAACTCGTCTTTATCGAGCAGAAGCTGAAGAAATGCAAGCGAAGTATGAATACTTGCTTCGTTCTCGTATTTTGGATTTTTATAGTAAGTAAGTGATAAGTTTGAAATATTTGGTGACGATGTGTCATAATGCCCAAATTGCTGCGTTGTTCTCAATGTTAAGCTTCAGTTATGTACTTCAGTACACTCCTTTCTGCTTAAATTTCAACGCCTTGCACTTTAGGCATTCTGACACATCTAAAAGAGGCTGAGCCAAAAATTTTATTTTGACACAGCCTCTTTTTTTTGATGTAAGTAGAGATGTAGGTTTGCTTGCTTGTGGGTTGCTATTGGGTATGGTTATAGTTTATTTATAGTTTATTTATAGTATATTTATACTATATTTATAGTATATTTATTATATGTTGTGGTATTGGAGATGGTATTGTAATAAAGGGTTTCAATATAATTGGATAGGAATTGAGTTTTTGGGTGAGGATTGTTTGTGTAGATGTAAAATGGTATTAAGAAAAATGAGAAAAAAATGTTGAAAAATGATAGTGTTTTGTTTGAAGAATAGGCTTTTTTGTGTCTTTTTAATGGTGGTGCTTTTCTCTATTTTGAAATATTATTTAATAGAGATTAGAAAAGTTGACGAGTGTAAGTGTTTGTT
This sequence comes from Candidatus Aphodosoma sp., assembly GCA_045658305.1. Taxonomy (GTDB): domain Bacteria; phylum Bacteroidota; class Bacteroidia; order Bacteroidales; family Paludibacteraceae; genus Aphodosoma. The sequence continues at coordinate 39,523 of JAZOUT010000119.1, forward strand.
AGTTAGATGATTGTGTGTTGTTTTTTGTTTGAGAATGATTGTCTGTTGTTTTGTTTGTATTTATATATTTTTTTTGTAACTTTACATTGTGAAAAATTGTTTTGTTTTTAACTGTAAATAAATTATTATTATGGGAATAAGAAATCACTTTCAAAAACGGAATAATAATCCTCCATAGGGATGTTTTAGTTTATAAATAACACGATTATTAACTATTTAATTAGCTATGATTATGAAATTTAAGAATACTTTTTTTAGAACATTAAGAAGTGCAATTTTTTTAATTGCGATGTTTTTGTTTGCTGTGCCACAATTTATTTCGGCAGCAGATATTAATTGGAACTGGGGCAATCATGCCAAAGTTGAATGGGACAAAGGTAAAGGTGCCATTAAGTTTTCTTTCGTTTGTTATACCGAAGCCGGTAAAGACGACCGTACGGAATATTTGAATCTTTACATTGATGGTGATAAATATTTAGATGCATATAATAACCATCAAGCTGATGCAAGTTACCACTGGGTAAATCTTGAGAGTTGGTATTCTAAAACAGTCTATGCTGATTCAAGAGATGGTTGGAAGGAGATTACAATAAGTACATCTGGCGATAATGTAAACTTTAATGGAGCTCAGCCTTGTTGGGCTATTGTATATATATATCCACAATCTAAGCATATGAACAAAACAGTCTCAATTAAATTGGAAGGTAGAGTTCGAGATTCTGAAGATGATACTTGGTCATATAATACAACAACTAATCTTACAACTTCTACATATTCATATCAGCCAAAATTAACTTCTGGCGGATGGGATTTAAGTAATGGTAAATTTAAGGTTATTTTGTCAGAACTTACTAATGGGGATGCATATAATCAAACTCAATCTACAATACAGCTTCGAACAAAAATGTTTGATGCTAATGATTATATTAACCGTAATTTTTCTTATAAAACAAGTAAGGGGCAAAAAACTATCAATAAAACATTTAGTGAAACTAATTATGTAGGTTATTCAGACTATAACAATTCTACTAATGTTACAGCTCAACAATTTGCAAATGGTGTTACTTTTAGTGCTGTTGCTGTAACCGATCCTGATGCAGGTTCAGGTACTTATACTAAAGAAGAAGCGTGGTCAAATTCTATTCACACAGGTCGAACTGCTACATTTGAAAAGCGTAATTTGACTATTACGCAAAATAATCGCGAAATCGAGCTTCAGTGGGAGGTGTACAACCCAACAAATTCGACTAATCTTAATACAGCTATTTTTGCTGTTGAAAAATATGACGGATCTAAATGGGTTCAAATAGATTCTGTTCCATATACATATTCTTCTTCTAAATATTCTTATGTATATAAACTTTCTGATGCCGAGTGTAATAAAGGTGCAGTAACATACAAATTCCGTGTTTGGAAGAAGATGTTTAGCAAGCAAAGTTTATGGTATCAGTTTATGAGTACTTACGAAACTTCAAAAACTATCTATACCGACTATAAAAAAGTTTCTTCTGTTTCGGTGAGTCCTGTTACTGGCAAAAACGAGGCTATAGTTTCTTGGGATTTGGGTGTTAATGGTATTTGGGATAACAAAGGTGCTTATACTCTCACTCTTACACCTGCTTCTGGTTCTGCTATTACTCTTACTCCTGCGTACGATGTAAGAGAGATGAAAGTTACTGGATTAGTTGGTTGTGTGCGCTATTCTGTCGTAATTGCGCAAACTGCAATGTCTAAATCCCACTATACTACTGATGCATATTCATTCTTAATGCCAAATACAGGTAAACGTGAGATTACTAATTATGAGGTGTCGAAAGGTTATTATAGTGATAATGTGATGCTTTCGTGGGATATCCCTTCTAATGCAAGTGATTTCAACTACTTCAACATCACACGTACTCCTATCGATGGTTCTACTCAGGCTGTTCAAGTTGCTCAAATCCAACACTCGGGTTTGACATCTTATAGCTATCAAGACAAGGCTATGAGTGCGGGTCAACTCTACAATTATACTGTTGAGGGCTATTCTCAATGTGATGGTTCACCTTCTTTAGGTGCGTCTGTTACCGATATAGGTTTCAGTCAACCTTATGCTACTGTTTCAGGACGCGTTGCGTATGAAGGCGATCAAGCTGTGCCTGGTGTCACAGTTGCTGTTACTGGTGGCGATAATAGTCAAGAAAATTATTCTATTCACTTCGACGGTAATAGTCCAACTTCGCACATCAAATTGCCTGCCGATGTAATCGATTTCAAAAATAATTCGGCTATTACCTTCCAAGCATGGATCAACCCTGACGTAAATTCGGCAGGAGCATTTATTTTCTCTAAAAACTCAACATTTGATATCATTTTAGATACAGGCAATAAGTTGAAATTGTATGTGTTAGGTGCAATGTGGGAAACAGGTAAAGTTCTAACTCCTAACGAATGGATTCACCTCACTTTTGTTGCTCAATTAAATGGAGATAAAACTCAATCAACAATGTCTTATTATTTGAATGGGGAGTTTATTGGAAGTAAAACATTCAGTGTGTCTAAAAATATTGATACTTATCTTAATCATGCATTTTATGTTGCTGCAAATTCCGAAGGAAAAAGTGGCTATCGTGGCAATATTGATGAAATTCGTTTCTGGAATAAGGTTCTTGATGCTGAAACTATCAAAAGCAACTATAATGCCTATATTTCTGGTCGTGAAGAAGGTCTTTGGGCTTACTATCGTTGTAACGAAATGGGCATATCTAAGGTATTTGACCAATCTGGTCGTAATGGTGTATTCAATAAGCATGATGGTGAGTTGGGCGTAATGGCTACACACTCTACTTTGGTGCCATCAGCAGAACAACTCTCTAATAAAACCGTTACTGATGCCGATGGTAACTATTTGATTAATACTATTCCTTACACTTCAGAGGGCGTTCAATACAATGTTGTGCCGCTCTTTGGTGTGCACGAATTCCGTCCTAACAAAAAACCTATTTTTGCATCACCTTCTTCTGTGGTATTTAATAATGTTGATTTTGAGGATGTATCTTCATTTGATGTAGAGGGCGTGGTTTATTATGAAAATACAAATCACCCTGTCGAAGGTTGTACATTCTATATTGATGGTAATATTTGTTCGCGCGATGGCGAAATGGTTACTTCTGATGCTGAAGGTAAATTCAAAATCAGTGTGCCTATTGGCGACCACTTTATTCAAGTCAAAAAACAAGGACATGTATTTGCTAACGACGGTCGTTTCCCTACTGACCCAAATGGTCTTGGTACTCGTTTTACTTTCGAGCAACCTATGCAAAATCTCACTTTCACAGATATAACTAAAGTTACTGTGGCAGGTCGCGTTGTTGGTGGTGAAATTGAAGAGCAAAAACCTCTTGGTTTGGGTGAAAGTAAAGCTAATATTGGTAAGGCTCAAATTAAGTTGACAACAGGATATAAAATGAATGTGGTAACATCAACTATTGGTGCGTCAACTACTTTGACTGATAATACAGTTGATTTGTTATATGAAAATACAACAAGTGATGTTAATTGTAAAGCTTATGTTAAGGGTGGTGATGCTACATTAGTAAAAGAAATTATTATTGAAACAGACTCAGTAACTGGTGAGTTTGCAGTGCAATTGCCTCCAACTCAATATACCGTATCGGGAGTGAATATTCTTTCTAACGACGAAATAATATTCTCGCCTGCAACAATTGCTATGATTGATGCCACAAATCCGTTGAATGTGAAGACAGATTCTGTTGTTGTTGAAAGCGGCGAAACACGTAAGTTTGAATATGTTGCATCGCTTAAGTTGGCTCATCGCGTAACACCTGAGTTTATTGTTACACATAATGCTGATGGTTCGTTTGGTGAAAAATCAATTAAATATAACGACATGGAAAATCCTGAAGGGGTAGATGTAGAGTTATATAAAGTTTTAGAAGATGGTTCAATAGAGTATACATTTGGTCATCCAGTGTTCTTGCAAGAGTCGCCATATACATTCCAAATGCGTGCATTTGAAGAGTATGTTAATTATGATAGTGGCGAGCCTGTATATGACCGAGTGCCATTGGAAAATTCAGTAGTAACAATTATCAATCAGTTTGGAACAGGTCAATTTGTTTGTATTGAAGGCGAAAATGATGGTAAAATTGACACATTACAATTGGCTGAAAATCAGGTAGCGCTCGATTCTGCAGGTTCTGCTAAATATGAATTTGTGACAGGTTTCCCTAATATTATTGAGCCTTATACTCTTGGCATGAATATTAAGTACAATACTAACGGACAAGACTTAGAGTGGAGCCAAAATTCAACATTCCAAGCAATCGTATTTGGTGAATTGCCTTCAGGTACCAATTTTGTGACATCTGGTCCTGACAAAGTGATGATGATTCTTCGTGACCCTGCTGGTACTAATTCATATTCATTCTACGAAGAGGGAGTTACAATTACAGAGGTTGAGCAAGATGGAGGTTCGTTTGTTACAAATAATGAGGTGACAACTATTACTAAATTGGGTGTTGAAGCAACTACATTTGTAGGTAGTCCTATTGGTTTTGGCGTGATTACTGAAGCGAAAGCTAATTTTGACCTTGAAGTAGGACTTAATGTTAATTATGACTATTCTGGTTATAACGAATGGACTTCTACTGTCACTACTACAGAGCGCATTAGCACATCGTCTGAAGCGGATTATGTAGGCTCAAACGGCGACGTATTCGTTGGTGCTGCAACCAATATTTTGTTTGGTAATGCTCGTAGCATTGGTTTGCAACGTAATGTTGAGGATAATACATTCTCTATTGCTCGTACTGATGTTATTACAACTGGTACAGAGTTCTCAACTGGATTTAAATATACTCAATATTATGTTGAAAATGTATTGATTCCTAATCTCTATCTCACTCGTAATTCTTTGTTACAACAAGTGTCTTCAGTTGAGGATATTGTGAATAATGGCAATGAACCTATCTATGTTACAACTCTTTCGCCTGAAGATGAACGTTTTGGTAGTGATAACTTTGACGAAGAAGTATGGGGCAATAAAGCTGTAGATAAAGATAAATTGAATGGTCCAAGTTACACAATGATTCTTCCTGCGACATTAGATCCTAATGTAGTTTATGAAGATAAAGTTCGTTGGCATAATTCTCAAATCAGCAAATGGATTCAAACTCTTGCTGATAACGAAGAAGCGAAGGTAAAAGCTATTAAAGAACGTGAAACATATCTTCAAGAGAATCATTCATTTGATGCTGGGGCTATTATTGAATCGTCAATTCAAACATGTGAGGCTGAAACAACAAATAATGCTCATGAATTTGAAACGTTGGTGGTGGCTGGTGGTTCAACAGGTGGAACTATTAGTGGTACTGGTGTTGCAGTTACGGCACGTACAACAACAGGTGGTCGATATTTCGGACATACCGAAAATTCAAGTGAAACTTGTCTTACTACAGGTTACGTACTTCAAGAGGCAGGTTATAATGATGCACTTACTATTGATGTGTTTAATTCGCCTGATGGTTTTGGCCCTATCTTCTCTACTCGTGGTGGTCAGACTTCTTGCCCTTATGAAGGCGCAGAAAAGACTAAATATTATGAGCCAGGTAGCGAGATTTCTACTGCTACAATGCAAATAGAAATACCACAACTTTCTGTTGTAAATGCTTTTGCGACTGAAGTTCCTACTGGCAAAGCAGCTACTTATACACTTCGTCTTGAAAATATTTCAGAGACAGGCGATGATATTTGGTTTGACCTTGGTGTTGTTGATGCCACTAATCCAAATGGAGCTATCATAACAATGGATGGAGGATTCCTTACTGAGTCTGGTCGTGCGATATTGGTTCCTGCTGATGGTACAATTGAAAAGACTATCCAACTTAAGCAATCCGACCTCGGTGTGCTTGATTTTGAAAATATCCAAATCGTGCTTAAATCGCAATGTCAAGGCGACCCGACTGGTACATTCCCTGCAATTGCAGATACAGTGTCTATTTCGGCTAATTTTGTGCCTTCTTGCTCTGATATTACATTGCAAATCGAAGAGCGTATACTTAATTCTTATACAGGTTCAGATTTGCAAATTGTAGTGAAAGACTTTGATCGCGCATTCCGCAATTTTAAAGGCGTACGCATCCAATATAAAGGCGAGCGCGATATTGATTGGAGTCTTGCTCAAGAGTATGTTGTCAATGCAGACGATAAGACAGAAACCAACATTTTGTTAGAGTCAAATTCTATCGATTACACATTTGATATGTCTAATTCGGCATTGTTGCCAGACCAAACTTATATGTTCCGCGCTATAACAATGTGCGACTTTGGTTCGGGTGAAATTCATAACGAATCAGAGACTATCAATGTGATTAAGGATATGACAAAACCTATGTTGCTCGGCAATCCATTGCCTGCAAATGGCATTTTAACTGCTGATGGTGAGGTGTCGGTTACATTCAACGAAGATATTAAATCTTCAAGCCTTCGCGATGTTGATAATTTCATAGTTAGGGCTAAATTGAATGGATATCGTGTTGATCATAGTGTGGCTATGAACTTTACTGGAGGTGCCCCTGCAACGACAGAGGCAGATATAGACCTCTCGGCTCGTGATTTTGCATTTAACTTCTGGTTGAACTATTCTAAAGCTGCTACTATTATCGAACATGGACAAGCTTCTTCTAAATTTGTTGTGGCACTTAACAACGCTGGCAATCTTGTAGTGAAAATCAACGACAAAGTCTACACTTCTACCGCGGTAGTTCCAACCGACAAATGGGTATTTGTATCAGTATCTTATCGTTATGCACAAGGAAGCAGTCGTCTTACTGCTCATTATGCAAGCGATGCTATTTCTGTCGAGTTGTTTATGAATACTCTTGTTGCCGACTATTATGGTAGAGGTCGTTTGGCTATTGGCGAAAGTTTGAATGCTTCGATGCATGAATTTACGATGTGGAATAATGCACGTGAATTTGCTGTTGCTCAAAGCGAGATGTACGAATCTAAACGTCCAAGCACACCTAATTTGATAGGTTATTGGCGTATGGATGAGGGTTATGGTATTGTGGCAGAAGATTGTGTACGTAATCGTCATTTGACACTTCCTGCACAAAATGCATGGTATGTTGCAGGTGAAAATATTGCTCTTTCACTTGATGGTACGCAGTATGTGGCAATGAATATAGCTACAGTTGCTCCTTATGAAACCGAAGACTTTATGTTTGAACTCTGGTTCCGTGCAGGCGAGCAAGATGGAGCAGCTACATTGTTCACTAACAGCAAAGGCTTTAGTATTGGTTTTGATGTCGATGGTAATTTGACTTTCAATAATGAAATTTTCAATTCTCAACTCTCAATTCTCGATAATCAATGGCATCATTTGGCTATTAATTCACTTCGCAATGGCGCAACTATTCTTTATATTGATGGTGTGGCGGTGAAACAAATAGCATCTAAGGCTATGCCGGTGATTGCAAGTGACCGCATAGTGTTTGGAGCCGACCGCTATCACCCTGAGAATGATGCAAATGGATGGGCATATCGCAACTATTTCCGTGGCGCAATAGATGAAGTTCGTTTGTGGAATGCTTCTCTTACAGCCGATTATGTTCGCGATAATATGCATAATCGAGTAGAGGCAGATGTAGATGGTTTGGCGGCTTATTATCCATTTGAGAAAACGACGGTTAATGCTTATAATCAAGCAGAGGTAGTGTTCGATATTGCTGACCATAGTATTAATAACGTAGGAGAACTTGAATTGTCAACTTCAATAGCTCAACTTTCTACTGAAAATACTCCAGCACTTAAAGAGGCTCCTGAATTGCAAAACGTAGCATTTTCATTTGTAGCTTCTGAACGCAAAGTGGTTATTAATATTAACGAAGAGGCCGATATTATTGAGGGTACTACAATTCAATTCTCAGTACATGATGTTTACGATGTCAATAACAACTTGTCTGTGCCTGTTATTTGGACTGCATATGTGCAACGTAATCTCCTCAAATGGGGCGAAGAAGATGTAGTTATCGAAAAACAATCTCTCGATACTCGCATATTCTCAGTTGATGTAATTAACAAAGGTGCAGCATCTGAGTCTTGGTATATCAACAATCTTCCTACTTGGCTTACTGCCGATGTTGAGGCCGGAAGTCTCAATCCATTGTCAGATATGACAATTAACTTCACAGTTAGTGCAGCATTGCCAATAGGTCGTTACGAAGAGGTAGTCTATCTCGTTGGCAACAACAACATCTACGAGCCATTAGTTGTAACAGTCAATGTCACAGGTCAAGCTCCTGATTGGGTGGTTAATCCAGAAGATTTTGAATACTCTATGTCAATGATTGGTCAGTTGCAAGTGGCTGGCATCGCATCTGAAGATGTCGAAGACCGTGTAGCTGCATTTATCAATGGTGAATGTGTAGGTATTGCATCTCCAATGTACAATGCTCGTTACGATGCTTATTTCGTAATGCTCAATATTTATAGTAATGGCAATAATCAACCTGTAGTATTTAAAGTATTTGATGCAAGCACAGGTAATGTCTATCCTGCGGTAGAAACTAGCTCTAATGTTACATTTGTTACTAATAGTGTTATTGGTAGTATGAATGATCCATTCATTTGGAATGCTAAAGATTTGCTTGAGCAATCTATAAATATGAATCGCGGATGGAACTGGAATTCAATTTATGTACAACCAGAAAGTAATGCAGTAGAAGATGTTTTGGAATCAGTGGCTTCAGTTGTTGAAATCGCAAAATCTAAAGCATCATACACTATGTATGGAAATAACGTTTGGCGTGGAGATTTGACTGATATAAATGTTGGTAAAATGTATAAAATGAAGATGCGTAGTGTAACTGCTCTTAGTGTAGTAGGTGAACAAGTAGATCCTGCAGCTGAAACTATAACAGTAAAACCAGGTTGGAACTGGATTGGTTATACTGCTTCATTTAATATGTCTGTAGCAGACGCATTTGCTGATCTCAATCCACAAGATGGTGATGTAGTGAAGAGCAAAACAGATTTTGCTATGTATAATTCATATGAATGGATAGGTACTCTTACTACTCTTGCTCCTGGTTATGGATATATGTATTATTCAACTGCTAATGAGGAAAAAGAATTTACTTATCCTGCTCAATCATTGTCTCAGTCTGCTCAAATGAGGGTTGTTCAACGTCGTGCTAATGAGTTTACGGTTGATGATAATAGTAAATATTCTGGTAATATGACAATTGTTGCAGTGGTTAAGAATGGTGCTGTGATGGAGCCTGTTGCAGAGGTGGGCGTTTTTGCTGGTGCTGAATGTCGTGGCGCAAATGTGAGTGAGGCTGATGGTTTGGTATTCCTTACTGTTGCTGGTGAGGGTTATGGTGATGTGCTTACATTCAAAGTGAAGGTTGGTAGTGAAGTTTATCAGGTTAAGAGAACTATTGTTTTTGAAGATGATGCTACGCTTGGAACTCTTGATGAGCCATATATTATCCAAATTGGAGAAGATACTGGTGTTGATGATATGATAATTACTTTGGCTGATGTTTATACTAGAGATGGACAACTTGTGGTTGAGGGATGGAATGGTGATTATGTTGTTTATGATGCAGTGGGTCGTATGGTTTATACTGGTTCGGCACAAACTGTTGTTCTCCCTCGTGGAGTTTATATGGTTTGTCTTGGTAGTGAAACTCAAAAGGTGGTTTTGTAAATTCGTATTTTGAGGTATTAATGTTAGAGGCGCAAGATTTTGCGCCTCTTTTTTTTGTGTTGTTAATATTTTTTGGAGGTAGGGTTATTATTTGTTTATCTTATATTTATTATATATTTATAATATATTTATACTATATTTATCCTATATTTATAGTATATTTATTATATGTTATAGTATAGGAGTGGGTTGGGGTTTATGTTGGTTTAGTTGAAAGTTATATTGTGTGAACTTTTTGTGGGCATTGGAGGGGATGTTTATTTTTTGGGTTGGAGGTTGTTTTGTTTGATTATGTTGCGGTTGATTTTTGTGTGGTTTTTTAGAGGTTGATCTTTTTATATAAAAGGTTTTAATTTAATTGATGAAGAATAGCGTGTTGAGTGGTGATTTTTGCTTTTAATTTTGATGTTTTGTTGAAAATAGATAAATTTTTGGGTGTGTTTTGTATGATTTGTGTATGTGAAATAATGGTGAGTTTGTGTTATTTTTTGTGTTTTTTTTTGAGAATTGGAAAAGTTTAATTGGAAATATTGTGTTTTATTTATTTTTTATGTAGTGGATTAACAATGAATTGTATGATGAAATTTGGTAAATTATTCTGCATATTTGCAGTTGTTGTGAGTGTGGTGGGTTGTAAACCTATTGAGCCTAATGGGGAGATGGTTGGTTATCATTTTATTTTTGATGGTGGAGTTGATGTTAGAGATGAAACTCGTGTGTATTGGTCGGAGGATGAGGGTAGAGGAAATCTTGTTTTTAATTGGGATTATACACCGGTGGGAGAAGCGGGAGATGAGGTGGTGATGGCTTTTTGGGGTAGTGGGTGTTTGGCTAGCATTGATGGTGATTATAGTACTTTTGTGAATGTTAAGAGACATAGTAATGGTGATGGGTGTTGGGCTATGTTTGAGACTGTAGAGGCTTATGAAAAGGAGTTGATTGGTGATGTGTATGAGGGATATGATGTTATTGCTGTTACTCCTATGATTGATGAGAATGGGGCTAAGGTGACGTGTACAGCAAGAGAGTTTGTGGCAGAGATGTTTATGCCTAATAGTTTTGTACAAGATGTTGGTGGGAATCCTGATTTTCTGCGTAATTATATGTATATGTATGCTCAGTCAGATATTAGTCATGGGAGGGCTATGCTTAATTTTAGGCATATTCCTGCAACGTTTCGTTTTATTATAACTAATAAGCGTCCGAATGATGCTTTTATTAATAGTATCAAGGTGATAGTTGAGGATGGTGAGGGTGGAATTTATCCGGTGGCAGGGCAGGTGGCAACAGTGGTTATGAATGGGAATAATATAGGTAAGTGGATAAATCCGATATATTCGGGTGAATATGAGGGTATTAGTACTATGATTGATTGCTCTGTGGCTTGTGGTGGGAAATATATTGCATATGCGTTGGCTTTTCCGTTGGAGGATAATATGGCGTTTGAAGATAGGAATATTAAGTTTGTTGTTGATGTGGCAGACCCTGATAATGAGCATCTTGCTTTTAATGTTAATGGTTCAATGATAGCTGATGTTAATAAGAATTATGGAAAGGAGCTCTATAACTGGGTGGGAGGTATGTGTTATTCTATTTATTTGAGGGTTGATGATGCGCTTATTTTAGAGGGTATCAGTGTTAACGATTGGACTGATGGCGGTATTATTGATGGAGGAGAAGTAGAAGAGGAGATTGTTGAATGAAAAATAGTATAATGGTATGAAAAATAGTTTGTTAATGGCAGTGGCTGCTTTTGTATTGGTGGCTTGCGATAAGATGAATGGAGATTTATGTATTGATAAAGAAAAGGATACTCCTATAAGTATTCAGATGGCTGGTGTGGCGGAGTTGATTACTCGTGCAGCTGCAACCTCGTTAGGGGGTACGGAAGATGCTCCTGTTGTGATGGGTGTATTTATTTCTGGAGGTTCGGCTGATAAGTATAATGCAACTAATGTAGCTTGGATGCATACTGGAGGTGAAAAATGGGTTGCTCAGGCTTTAACTCTTTATGAGGGTAGAGGTTCTGCTCAGCAGATTTATGCTTATTATCCTTATGTAGATGGTATAATTGGAACTATTGAAGTTATTGCATCAGAGCAGAAAGATTATTTGGTGGCTACATCGACAGATATTACGTCAAGTGTTATTAGTCTTACGATGAATCATGCTCTTGCTAAGATAGTGCTTAATGCGACTATGGGTACTGAAGTGGAGGATGAAAATATTGTTAAGATAGAAGTTCTGGATATGTATGTTTCGGGTAGATGGGATGTGTCTGATAATTCGTGGAGTGATTTGAGTTATCTTCCAGATGCTACTCTTGAGATGAAAGGGAAAGAGTTGCTTGTTATTCCGATGTTATCATGTGCTAAATTTTCTATTGTTATCACAACAAATACGAATCGAGTGTTTAAGACTGATATTAGCCTTGCATCAGTGGATAATAAGTTGGAGGCAGGTGTACAGTATAATATTACTCTTAAGGTAGGTAAGGATAAAGTAAATTTTGGAGCTATTTCTGCTGCACCTTGGGAGGGTGTGCTTGAGGATGAAGTGCTTGAGACTATTTAGTTATTAGTAATAAATCAATCAAGACGAGTAGGTATGAAAAGATTACGATATATAGCTCTTGCTAGATTGTCTTTGGGAAAATTGCTCATAATTAGGAATAAAAGGAAATTTAATTGCGCTCTTTTGCTTGTGGTTTTGACATTGTTGTTTGTTGCTTGCGAGCAGGGGGAGTTTAATCCTATTGCACAGGGAGACCCTAATGCCGTGAAGATTAATGTTTTTATTGGCGAGATGAAAACGCGTGTGGTATATGGTGAGAATGGTGAAACGGGCTTTATTGTTAATGACCAGATACGGGTGGTGAATTATACTCGTGTAGGAAGGAATAAGAGTGATGCTGTTTATAAGATTGATGGATATTGTAATTGGTTGCCTGTCGATAATAATAATTACCTTGTATGGGATGGTTTTGGGGTTAATACTTTTTATGGTTCTTATCCTGCTACTGCTAGTTATGTAGAGTTTGTGCTCCCTACGGATCAGAGTGCTGGCATTGCATATGCAGATTGGATGACTGATGATTATGAAGGTGTTAAGAGTGATAGTATTGTATCTTTTGTTTTTGAGCACCGTCTTGCTAAGATTACATTAAAGGTGGAATGGAATACTCAGTATGCTAATACAAAGCAGGAGATTACTGGAGTTAATATTTATAGTAAGGGTTCGCAGTTTAATGCTGTTTATGGTATAGATGGGGTGTCTATTGTGGCTCATGATGGCTTTGTGGCTATAGAGCCATGGCAGAATGCCGATGCCTCTGAGTTTACTGCTATTGTGGCTCCTATGGTATATAGCACTATGGATAAGTTGATGACTTTTGTAGTTAATGGTACAGATAGTCTTACTGTGCTTGCTAATAATTTGACACTGAATGGGGGTTTGAAGGCGGGGTGTCATTATACTTTTTCGCTCATTGTGGGGAAGGAGGCTGTGGATATTGCTGATGTGAATATTATTCGGTGGGAAGAACTGATTGTTGATGGTGTGGAAACGGAGGAGGTTAATACTATAGTTTCTGGGGGTGGTTAGATGATTTACGCTATTTAATAACTAATTTTTAAATAGAATTTAATATGAAGAGAATTTGTAGATATGTTGTTATTGTAGTGATGGTATTGGGTTTTGTTGGCTGCACTAAAGAGGATGGCTTTGTTTCTCAGGGAAATTTGAAGGATACTCCTATTGACATTGCCTCGGTGGGTGTGACTGACCTTACTACGCGTTTAACTATTGTGGATGATAAACTTATTGAAGGGAATATGGGTGTAACGATAACTTCTGATAATTCTGATGATCGTTATAGAGGTCTTGCTATTCGATGGTACTATTTGGGTAATGAATGGAAAATTTGTGAAGGAGAGAAGGTTGTGGTTTTTGAGGATAATGGTAATTCGCAAAAGATTTTTGCTTATTTTCCATATGCTAAGGATATAATTGAAGGTACAATGAGTTTGCCAGTTAATTTGCCTTTTGTATATGGAGGTAATTTTGAGGATTATGATTATCTTTATACTGCTGAGGCTGTTGCTTTGTCGGAGAATCCTATTGGTCTTACTTTGAAGCATGCTTTTTCTAAGGTGTCGGTTTATGTTGTAGATATGGGTAGTGATGTGGAGGGTGATGTGGTTGATGAAGTTGCTCTTGTTGATGTACCTCTTGCGGGAAGGAGAAGTGCTATTACGGGGGCAATGAATCCTAATGAATATGATTTTTATAGGACGATGGTGTTGTATGGATTTGATGAACAAATGGGTGAAGATGATAATGTAGATGAAGCTGATTATTATGTTGGTTATGTTTTTCCTAATGCTGCGATTGTTCTTTGTATTCGTGTTACTATGCGGAGTGGTCGTGTTTTTACTGCAAAGGCTTCTATATCTGGGGGGCTGACTGATGGTGTTCATTATAAAATAGGTTTGAAGTTGGGTAAGGATGGTGTGAGTGTTTTGGGTGTTTGTGTAGTGGACTGGAATGAGGTGGTGATTGATGGTGGTGTTGCTAAGGAGGTTACGAATTGATAAATAGGGTTCAGTGTGTTTATTTATAATTATGATTTTATGGTGTTGTTTGGTGTATTGGTTGTGTTTTTTGTTTTTGTTTATATGTTTTGTGGATTTGTTTTGGGTATGGTTATAGTATATTTATAGTATGTTT
>JAZOUT010000120.1:0-4409 GCA_045658305.1 Candidatus Aphodosoma sp.
ACTTCTATCTTCGATGCTAAGGCTGGTATCGCTTTGACAGACACCTTCGTTAAGGTTGTTAGCTGGTACGACAATGAGATCGGTTACTCTAACAAGGTTCTCGACCTCATCGCTCACATGGCTACTGTTAACGCTTAATCCCAATACACTTAAAAAAGAGGCACCTCACGAACGAGTGTGCCTCTTTTTCGTATTATATGGCATCAAAAAAATAGTTTTCAGTTTTCAGCTTTCACTTCTTCAGCATCTCCACAATATCCTTCTCAATCTTCATGGGTTTGGTAGCAGGAGCATATCGTTTAATCACGCTACCGTCGTGCGAAACGAGAAACTTCGTGAAGTTCCATTTGATATTTCTGCCAAAGCAACCCCCTGCTTGTGCTTTTAGGAAGGTGTAGATGGGATGCTCATTTTCGCCGTTTACCTCGATCTTCTTCATCAGTGGAAATGTCACTCCGAAGTTGATTTGGCAGAACTGCTCAATCTCCGTATCGGTGCCTGGCTCTTGGTGGGCAAACTGATCGCAAGGGAAGCCAATCACCACTAAACCAGCGTCTTTGTACTTCTGATACAATGCTTCCAGTTCTTTGTACTGAGGGGTAAAACCGCACTTACTGGCGGTGTTGACAATCAATAGCACTTGGCCACGATAGTCTGCAAACGACTTTTCTACACCGCGATTGGTGAGTGCCGCGAAATCATAGATAGTTGTCATAAGGCATTAGGTTTTTAATTTAAAAAATATTGAACTAACCATATCAGCGCGAAGCCGATGATGTGGCAGATAAATACAATCACGAAAAAGCGTACTGTCTTTTGCTTTTTGCTTCTTTCTTTTTGGGTGTGAGTTTGTTCCATAACGCAGCAAATGTATTGTTTTCTCAAATTTGCTGCAAAGGTATAACTTTCTTTCCCAAACAAACTTAAAACTAACTTAATTTTTCATACTATAGGCAAAAATTATGCCGTTCTGCTTATCATAAATGTCTTTTTCGGTGGAATTATTTGCTCGTTCCCCAAAAAATCACTACCTTTCGCTTTGGCTATAGGCTATTGGCGATGGGATTGTAAAAAATCCTTATATATAAGGTGTATAGAGGCACTCGCAAGAGTGCCTCTTTTTTTGCTTTTAGTATGATTCTTAAGATTTCATGCTCTTTTGCTTTGGGCCTTTGCGCCATCCTCTAAACTGTGCCTTAGTCGCCGCCTTTACACTAGACACTCTACACCCTACACTAAAAAAAACACCCAAAAAGCGATTTTTCTTGCTCAAATCAAAATAAATTACTACCTTTGCAGCGAAAACAACAATATAAAATATGGCAATACGTAAAATCAATATTGATGATTCTGAAATTTCGGTAATTTTCGGATTACACGATGACGATTATATTTGTTTGACAGATATGGTCAAGGCAGAAGACAATAACGAACGAACCAATATTGTCATACAGAATTGGATGCGAAGAAAAGATACCATTTCCTATCTGGGAGTTTGGGAGAATTTGCATAATCCTCATTTTAACTGCATTGAATTCGATGCAATTAAAAGTGCTTCAGGAACCAATAGGTTTATTCTCACAGCCAAAGAGTGGATAGAGCGTACAGGTGCCTGTGGTATTATTTCTAAAGCAGGACGTTATGGCGGAACGTATGCGCATAAAGATATTGCCTATCATTTTGGCATGTGGCTCTCGCCAGAATTTAATTTGCTTGTTGTAAAGGAGTTCCAACGCCTTAAAGAGGTAGAGCAAAAAGCACTTGGTTGGTCTGCCAAACGAGAGTTGGCAAAAATTAACTATCACATTCACACTGATGCTATCAAAGCGAACCTCGTGCCACAAGAGATAGATGACTACCATCGCTCCCTAATTTATGCAGAGGAAGCAGATGTACTAAATGTAGCATTGTTCGGCATAACTGCCAAAGAGTGGCGTGTTGCCAATCCTGAATTGAAAGGTAATATGCGTGACTATGCTACTATCAATCAGTTGATTTGCCTCAGCAATATGGAGAATATCAATGCGGTGTTCATCAACGAGGGCATGGCACAATCTGAACGCCTGCACAAACTCAATCAAATTGCTATTCAACAAATGACCGTGTTGGAAAATGTAGAAAACAAAAAGATACTAACCAAATAACCACCCCCCTAATTTACTTATCACTCATCACTTATAGTTTATAGTTAATTCGCAACGATACCGTTGCCCGACATATTTAATACAGCGTTATAAGCCCAGACTTGATTGTTTGAAAACTCGACACTTTCAAAAAATCATTAATAGTTCAAGTACGGTTTATGCACGCTCGCGTTAACAGCGTGAGTTTTCCGTGCGTAGATTTGAACTATTAAGGTAGTCGAGAACCTCAAACAATCAAATTGAAGCGAACGAAAGTTCACGCTTTTATTTTTGTACCTGATTTTGAAAAAGAACTATCAACAAAATAATGAGACAATGAAAAAAGCAACATTATTAACACTTTTGTATTTATTATTCGGTTTGCAGCCTTTGGTGGCGCAGACGGTAAAGATTACACAGGAACTGACGCATGTGCAAATGGCTTCTGTATTAGCAATGTACAAAAATGAGTTTGGCAGTTTCGAGAAGCCTGCCTTGGATGACACATTCCCTTACGCGGTTATTCGTATGCATTTGGAAGGTAATGCGCATGCTGTGACAGCAGCCAAGGAACAATTGACTTTGTATTTGGGGCAGCAGTTTGGAGTGGAGAGTCGAGTTACTACCTATTCTAATCAAATTCTGTTCCTCGTGCGTGCGCGCCGACCTTATATCTATATTGATTGTGGTGATGGTTGCGAACCAAAATTGCTAAGTGCGGGGCAGCAACTACGGTCTAATTGCGTGTATGACTGTACGGTGCGCTATATTCCTGCGGGAGAAACACCAAGTAATATAGATGCAGAATTGTTGTCGAACATAGAAACGCGATTGGATTCTTTGCAGTTGGCACAAGAGCAAAAAATAGAATCACTACAGCAAGCGCAATTAGAAGCACAAGAGAAACCTATGATTATCCAACATTCCAAATATGACCAAAAGTTATTTGGAATTGAGGAGTACTCGTATGGAGAAACGCAAATGGACAAGAAGGCGTTGCAACAATTTTTGTTAGAAAATAGTCCTGCTGCATACAAAAAATATACGCAAAGTCAGAAATTAATAAAAGGTGGTTGGGCAACGTTTAGTGTAGGAACAACTATTGCTTTGAGTAGTTTAATAGCGGTTGGTATAGGACTTCGACCATATCCAAATGAATACTGGGATAAATGGGCTCCTGAACAGCAAGAAGAATATCGGAATAAAATGCAAAATACATATAGCATCGCAACTATTTATTGGATCTCAGCAATAAGTGTGGGAGGAGGGATAATTCTCTGTTCCGTACCAATGCTTTCTATTGGCTATCATCGTAGAAATCATGCATACGAAATGTATAATTACGAGCAAAAGAAAAAGCAACCACAACTGAGTTTGGGTGTGCAGGCAAGTGAAAACGGTATTGGATTGGCGTTGCAGTTCTAATAAGTTCCACGGACGCGGGGAAGGAGGGCTAAAGACAATAGGAAAGAAGGCCGTAAAGAGTCCGTGGAAAGGAAACGAGAATGTGAATAAACAATGAGCGAACCCGAAAAAGAATCGATTATGCGGATTAATATTGTGTTAAAACAATCAATATGTATGTTAGGAGATTTAGAAAATTTAGAATCTTTAGAATTTTAAGTTTCCTAATTTTTCTAAAGATTCTAAGGATTCTAGTTCTATATAAAGACAACATAAACAACATTTCGCTCACCCAACATTGGTGAGCGACAGGGGAAGACATCAATACGAGATTGTCGATTTAAGATAACTACATATTACAGAGATGTGCTACGGAAGGTATAGTGAAGTGCCACTATCAACCCATCAAAAACCCGTTATGAACCCGTAACTGGTAGCATACGAGCAAGTGTTTAGATACTGTTTAGTGTTTAGAGGCACGAAACAAAGAGACACCCCGTGAGGAGTGTCTCTTTTATTGGATAGTCGGATAAGTCGGACGTGTCGGACGTGTCAGACGTGTCAGACGTATCAGACCAGTCGGACTTATTGGATTACTTGCTGAGAGCCAACGCTACGTTCACAGCGCAAGCTACGGTGCAACCTACCATTGGGTTGTTACCAATACCGAGGAAGCCCATCATCTCAACGTGTGCAGGAACTGAAGAAGAACCAGCGAATTGAGCGTCAGAGTGCATACGGCCCAATGTATCGGTCATACCATAAGAAGCAGGACCTGCAGCCATGTTATCTGGGTGCAAAGTACGGCCTGTACCACCACCAGATGCTACAGAGAAGTATGGCTTGCCAGCCAATACGCGCTCTTTCTTATAAGTACCAGCT
>JAZOUT010000121.1:0-3640 GCA_045658305.1 Candidatus Aphodosoma sp.
CTGCTATTAATTTTGAGAATCAGGGGAATGTTCAAAATAAGATTGACAACTGCTTTAGAGATGAAATTCGACAACTTAAGGAATTATTGTATATAAAAGAACAAATTGATGAGACTGGAGCTATCAATGACGAATTAACCACTAAGTTTGAGAACAATAATTTATATATCAAATTGAGAGGAGATATTCTCCGAATGATTAACAATTTAAAGATTAATTATTAACGACATACAAAAGACGCCAGAGTAACAGATTGATGAGGCAGTAGAGAGTTTGAAAGCATTATTCCTATCATAGGCAAGGAGTCAACAAGAAGCCGATGAGATTAGAAGTAGATTGGATTCTTTAAAACATGAGGCAAAAGCAGTTTCGGCTATAGTTAATGACCGAGATATTTACAAAGCCACAATACATAAGATTTTGTCATAAATAAGTTGAGTATCTAAATCTGAAAAAACTAATGGTGATTGCTTGGGTTAAGAAGGCAATCACCATTATACTTTTGCATTATTCGACATCAAGATTTAATCTCTCTGGATGGTTAAACACATACTGAACATCAAAAATGAACACATATTCGTTTATTACATCCTTAATCTGAATTGGTAGCATTAACTTAATTTGTCCGGGCTTTAATCCCTTTTCTCTAGGGTACATAGAGTATGTATCCCAACCTCCTTCTATGTATTTGGTCGCTTCTCTATAATATACTAGATGTGTTGGAGTTACAGTATCTTCCCATTTCGCATTTTTTATAATTGTTGTAGCTGGTTGTGCTCCATTCTTTTCTGAAAATTTTATACCTTTATGCATAACTTTTTCTGTACTTCCATCAAAATTCACGAATACAGCTTCGTCCCAAACAATCTTAATAGAACTTTCAGAAATGTTTTGTAGAACAAAGTTGAAATTAGATCGGTCTGCAAAAATCATAATATCAATGACATTATCCTTATAGGTGAATTTTGATATGCCATTTTCGGAAGGTATAGTCATTGTTTCGCCATATCTAATTTCAGAGTTAGATGGTTTCTCTACCTCAGCAAGTAGGGAAATGTATTTACCACTTAAATCTTCCTCAAACGGTCCAGTTAAAATGGATTCAGCAGAACAATGTCCAATTTTACCAGTAGTAATATTTTCATATGTATACCAAGGTCCCTCTGCATAAATATATTTATATTTCTCATCATAATTATTACTGTTTAAAGATATAGTATGACCACTTAAAACCCTATATGCATCTTTAACCTTCGGATTACTGATTACCATTCCTATATTTTTGCAAATTTCTTCTACATCACGTGAGAAACAAATAAACTCTTCATTGTTGATTTTAGACCTGATAGTGGAAACCAATACGGGATCATCATCTAATCGGGGGATTAATTCAAGATTTTCTAATACAGCAACATCTTCATTATTAGAATTTTTGAAAGTTCTACCAATTTGTTCATTCCTATAAGTTTCAAATTCGTCATATAAGAAGAATATATTACAAGATGACAATGCTTTATAATCGGAAGTACCTCCATTATTTATTTTTACTTTATGTTTAGATCCATTATTTGAAACTAATCGTATTTCTATTTGCTCTCCAAATTTGATTTTTGTAATGGTATATATTTTCTCGTAATGAGAAAAAGCCCAATAATATTCTTCAAATTTATATGCATCCTTCCATCTTTTGTTACTTGAAGAATAATCAAAGACGCAAACTTTTTTGCCAATATACTTTACACAATCCTCCTTACTCTGTAATTGAGGCATATAGAATTTTTCAAGATCTTGGGCTAATGTTATCGATGCTATGAACGATAAAATAATTGTTAATGCTAAATTTTTCATTTTATTTATATTTTAAATATTTTACAAATTCATTATTACACAGAAGATATTCAATAAAGAGGATTTAGCACAGGAGCTCCTCTTGGGTAATATATTGTATATGGATTAGGTATACTATTCGGAAAGATATAGATTGAAAAACACGAAGCCGCAATTGCTACTTTACTGCCACTGCGTAACTCTGTAACAAAATCACCTTTTAAGGTCTTGTTAATATTATCTATCAGCTCCATACCGTTCCCACATTAAGTAGGTTGGATATCGGGCTTCAGATAACCATAATGTTAATTCTTATTTCTGTTCAGACACAAAAAAGCGTGAAGCCCTGCACTGTCGCTCGCTTCACGATTAGAGGCTCCTGAGAATTGCCCATCCTGTCGAAACGAGCAACGCAAAAGCCCCACGCCGATATGTATAACACAACCTCTATACCGTTTGTTACCATAGGTATGGATACACTAATGGCTATTCGGCATTTGAGGTATGTATATAACACACCTACGGGGCATCTACGTTGCTTTGTTTTTGACAGGACTTTTGAAATTTTCTCAGGATTTCTAATCGTCAAACCCAAAGCGTAGTAAACGCCTTTTTCATATGTCTTGTCCCACCCTCCCGTTCTTCTCCATTAGAGATAGAACTATCGGCGTAGGACTTTGCGATAATTTAGCAAATGAGCAAATAAAAGTTTCTTTTTACCGGCACAATCGCAATCAATAATCGCAAATTTCAATTGCAAAGTTAAACAAAATATTCTCTTCGGCATATAAAGTAGTGTAACAAAATGGATTTACTCTGTCTTATAATAGCGTTTTATAGATGAATTTCCACCCGACTTTGGAGGGTAGGATACCGATAGGTAGTTTTGGGACGCCGAAAACATTTCGGGTGCCCCAAAACACAACTTGCTATGTTCGCTTGAACATAAATTTTTCAGTGCCTGAAAATTACTACATAGTCCCCATTTTTTAGCTCAATAATTCGACTGGGTGAAATAGCTTGGTCATATAGTCGTTTATGACCAACAAATAATGGTTGGTTGGTCTGTTGATTTGTTGGTTTGTTGCAACCATTAAACTAACCGACCAACCGACAATGTGACCATATGACCAACCAATAATCTTTCAAGCATCTGAAGTCGCTTCAAAATGCAATCTAATGACACCTAACGACACGTTATGTCGGGTTTGCGAAGGGTATTATTTTTTGTTTTTACTTAGCGTAGTAAATCGAATGTTTAATGTAAAAATGAAATAGTTATGGAGATTATCAGTATTGAGAAAAAGACTTTTGAGGAACTTGTATTGCGCCTTGGGCAGTTCGTTAAGCGAATGGATAGTATTAACCGCCAGCGTGGTGGCAGGCGTATGAGCAATTGGATGGACAATCAAGATGTCTGTCAGGCGTTGAAGATTAGTCCTCGCACATTGCAGACTCTTCGGGATAGTGGGCGATTGCCACACTCGAAGATTAACAATCGTATCTACTATCGCCCCGAAGATGTGGAGCGGCTTATCGCAGATTTTTAACCTATAAATTCTATGCCTATGAGTAACGAAGTTATTACACACAAACACGAGTGGGTACGCAGTCTATTCTCTGAACTTGACCGTATTGCCAAAGATGCAGCAACGGTGGCGGGCGAAAATCAGCCATTACTTGGTGGTGAACATTATTTGACCGATAGAGAGTTGTCTGAACGCTTGAAAATCAGTCGCCGTACTTTGCAGGACTACCGCAACAATGGTATTTTGCCGTACCGCCAACTTGGAGGTAAAATCCTCTATCGGGA
>JAZOUT010000122.1:0-33718 GCA_045658305.1 Candidatus Aphodosoma sp.
AAAATATCTTTCGTGTCGTTAACCAATTCACTGTTGACTATATCAACAATGGGGTAACTCAAAACCGTAGGCCTAAGTCGGATCGTAGCCATGTCGGTCTGTGAGCCAAGGAGTTGGTGGCCATTGTTGTCTTCCTAAGACCGCTTGGCCTCCGACTTTTTTGGGTTACCCCATTGTTGATATAGTCAACAGTGAATTGGTTAACGACACGAAAGATATTTTTATTATCATTCCGAGGATTATCTAAGCACGTAAAGTCTATCAAATTTACTGTCGTTGGTCTTCCGTCCTTATCAACTGCTGGCACGCCATTCACCATCCATTTATAGACTTTATGCAATGTGGCAAAATCCGTATCAGCACCTACTAATCTGACGTTATCTGCTATTCTTTGCAGTTCCTCGTCCTTCACGTTCTTATTATTATCCTTTAGGAACTTAAGCAGATCATCCATATTGAGCACTTCCTTTCTGTTGGCTCTTGACATAGAGTTGCCCAAAAGATATAGCCATCCTTCTCTTTCAAGGAATGAAATAAGAGCATTCTCGTAATCGCTCTCCACGAAGTGACCATTTATATTCTTTAATTTTGCCATAATTAAGTTCCTTATAGAGTTTTGCCAAATTATTGAATGTAAGTTCCTGCCTGAATTGCTTTTAAATCTTCAAAAAATTCTTGCAATTCTTGGATAGTAGGAGGATTCTCTTCCGATTCCATATCTACATGTATTTCGCCTCCAGAAACCCTACCATGTATTTCATGTAATTTGTCTACAATATTAGATGAAGTAGGAACTATTTCTTTGAGCTTATCCCATTTAATATTTTCCCCTCCACAATATTTTCTTAATAGTTGCTCTTTTAGAATTACTTCATCAATTAAATATTCAACACATTTACGCATATTTTTAGGTACATCTTTTAAGTCACTTGAATCTATTGTAAATATTTCTTTTTCTATTTTAGTAATAATGGTTTTAGAATTCCTTTGTGAATAACGATTAACAATACCTTTTTTAAAAAGGTTTTCATCTATTTCATATACAAAAATATGTTTGTTTTTCTTTCCACATGTACTTTCCCCATATTTATCACAAAAATGACCTTTGCTAGTTGAACTTAGTGAATTCATGAACAACTGATAATGCGTAAAGACCACAATCTGATTATTTAAAGACAATAATCTATTTGCAAGTTTCGTTGCAATTCTGTGATCCAAACTTGTTGTTGGGTCATCAAGAATAATTGGGAAATTCGCATCTTGTATTTCTGCAAAGAAAACAGCTAACCCAACGGCTTTTTGTTCACCTTCACTTAGTACATTTTTTATTGGATTATTACCAGTTAGCACTAATTCAGTACTGCATTTTCCCTTGCTCCCATTAGAAACTTTTAACTGGACTTTTAGATCTCTACGGCCTAATTTATCAAGTTCTTCTCTTAACCTACTTTCCAAAGCTGAAGTAAGTAATTCATTTTGAGCTTGATTTGATTTTGTTGTTAATCCTTTGGTGTTTAACGAGTTTCGCTTATTCTCGATAGTTTCTATCTTATCTTGAATATTAAAATAGTTATCTATTGATTCTTTTTGCTTTGAAATTGATTCTTTTTCTTTTAGAACCATTATCTCTTTTTGTAAAGTAGCAATAGTTTCCTCTTTTTTAATTTTGGATGCACTTAAAAATTTCAACTCTTCATTATTTTTGTTAATAGTATCTTGAATAGCATTCGTTTCAATCGAAAAGTCCACATCAAAAGTTTTTATGTCATCTTTATTTACTGCAGACAATAAAGATTGTTTATAGTCTTTAAACGCTGTAAGTTTTGATTCTAAAGAATCGGAATCATTAACGATAGATTTTATACCATCTGTTGATGCTATTGATATATCATATCCATTAATAGTATTTCTAACATTTCTCAAGTTTTCTTTTGCCGTATACAGTTCACCTGCAGAGGTGTCATTTAAAAAAGAAGCATATGCTTGAATAATCTTTACAGCATCTTCTGAAACAATATCTTGATGACAATAAGGGCATTTCTTTTTTTCTTCATCTTTTAATTTTGAGGAATAATCTTTACCCGCTTTAATAAAGTTTTTCCACTCTTCAGTATTTGATTGGGGCAATTTTTTTAAAATTTGAGATTGCAATAGTGCATTATCGTTCTTTTCTTTTGCCGTTTTATAAACATCTAAAGCGCTTTTCAAGTTTTGAGAACACTCTCTCAAGGTATTTACAACATTGCTTATTTTCTCTATAAACTCAAAATATATTCTATTGTTTTGCGTGAGCAACTTTATTCTGTCTTCGTAATTAGTTTGTTGTAATCTTGTAAGTGTGGACTGCTTTTCTGATAAGGAATTAGCATCTTCATTAGAAAAAGAATACATTCCTTTTATCTCTGCTATTTTTAAATCATCAAAATCTTGTTTTTGATTAAATGCATTTTTTAAATTATTGCTCAAATTTTCCGTATTGATAATAGGAAGATTCTCACGTTCTTTCGTTGCTAATTGGTTCAACTTCTCAGAAAAAAAATCCATTATTTGAGCTATGTATGAGAACAAATGCAACCCAAGTGGATACACGACAGCTTCATCAGGAGTTCTTGATACAAGTAATCCATTCAGATAAGAAGAATCAAACACTTTGACTCCATTGAAATCTGTCAATGCCCTGTCAGAATTATTCCAATTCAACGTTTTGTGATTTCCGTCTTGTAAATAGTTTATTTCTACAGAAATAGCTTTCCTATCAGCTTCTAACGCATAAATATTGGGGAGTATTTCTTTTTTCTGGTTACCCCCACAAACTTCATTTAATATTCGAAAATAACTACTCTTACCAGAGCCATTTAACCCATACAGAACGGTAACATCAGACGAAAACTTTATTGTTTGGTTTTCGCATAAAGCATTTACACCACTCACATGTGTAAGCGATTCAAACAACAGTTTCTGGGAAAACCGTTGTGCAGATAATGGGTTGCGACTTTGTTCCTGTAAAGGAGTATCATTTAATAGATTATCAAAAATCTCATTTATACGCAATTCTTCAATAGAACCATTTGTTTCAATGGCATCTTTTATCAAAGCCTTTAACCATTCCGGTTTGTTACTTGCAAACTCCGATAGATAATCTTTCGCATGATTCTTATTATTCATAATTGCTTTCTATTTTTTACTCTGTTAAACTTCCCTGAATCAACACAGGGCATATTTTACTGAGTTGTTCTTTAAGTTGTATTGCAACTGCTTTTCTATCCTCATATACAAGATATAAATCAATGATTGCTTGCTGAACAAACTCATCTGGTATTGGAATTCGAACTTCTTGCATTTCCTCAAAAGTAAAGTTCTCTCTTGCAGACCCCCATGAATTATACCTTGCATAACGGTCGAATTCTTCTCGTTTTAGCCAAATAGCTAAATAATCAGACTTCAACTTACCTTTTGTTGCAAAAACTTCATAAATAGGAGAGACTACTACATCTTTTTCAAAATGATTAACGGCAAATGCCAATACTTTCCATGTATCTGTAGTGGGGACATATGCAATATCTAATGGATGTACTATTTTGTAGCCACCTAATTCATTTCGATTTACACGACTTTGAGCAACTCTGAATTTCTTTTCTGTACTTAAACCGACAACGTCATTAATCGCCTTTTCTGTATTTTTTTCAGAATATCGAAAGATATACTCACCAATTCTTTCGCTAGGCATTTTTCTCCTCAACTCCTCAATATACCCATCGCAAACAAGTTTCAATTCATCCACTTTGCTTTGATAGGTAGCAAGATTGCTTTGGAGAGCCAAATAAATATTAACGTATTTACGTTGCTGCTCAATGGGAGGAAGGGTGATGTCGATATCACAAAGATCTTCCCAATTATAGAACTCCGTAGAACTTCCCCATGAGTTAGTGATCACATATCGATCAAACTCAGCTCTACAAAAATACATATATAACCATTCTTTCAAAAGAATATTTTCACAATCTTTCCTGATACGAAATACTACATAATCTTCCGTAAAGATATGTGGCACAGAATCATAATTGTAAGTTATACTGAATTTACTACCATTACGGGAGGTGCGATGATTAAAAACAAAGGTACCAGGTCGTACAATCTGGAACTTAGACAAGTCACGACCGTTCAAATCAGCCTTTGTACTCATCATTTCCTTCAGATTGCTTATTCCCCTTACATCTTTTGGTCCATACTTCCCCTGAGAATTAGTCTCTTCAACCAATTCTATCAACTCTCCCAATTTATATTTCTTCAATCTCATGCTTTTTCAAATTTTCTAATTCAGCAATAGTACGTTCAACTACTTCTTGCAACTGATAAGAAGCAACTCCCAAAGGTTTTTGAATATCTTGCAACGACCATTCTACAATGGTTTTATCAGTAGATTTACAAATAAGCAAACCTACTGATGGATTATCTCCTTCGCCACGCAACAACTTATCTGCTGCTGTAACATAAAAATTGAGTTTACCAGCAAACTCTGGAATGAACTTAACAGCTTTCAGTTCTACAACAACATATCTGTGCTGAGGGATATGATAAAACACCAAATCAGGGAAATATGTCTGACCTCCAGGCATCTGCAATTCTATTTGCCTTCCCACGTAAGAGAATCCACGTCCCAATTCTAAGAGAAACCTTGTAATATTATTAGCCAAAGCATTTTCCAAGTCTTTTTCTTTTTTTACTTCCTCGACCGTAATAAAACTCAAGTCATACTCCTGCTTCAATATTTTTTTTGCCAATTCGCTTTGAGCAGTTGGTAATGTCGCATCGAAATTCGTAATTGCTGAACCTTGAATCTCATAGAGATTTGAAGCCAATTGATGCTCCAAAAGAGCACGGCTCCATCCTTCTGTGGTAATCTTGTTAATGTAAAAGAATGCTTCGTTAATGGATTTGCACTTCGAAATTATTTGTATATGATGTCCCCATGGAACCTGTCCCAAAACCTCAGGTATTTCTAATTGGCCAACAACTTGTTGGCTTTTCTCTGTTAACTCCAATTGGCCAACAACTTGTTGGCTTTTTCCTGTTGCAGTCAATTGGCCATCAACTTGGTGGCTTTTTGCAAATTGTTCAAAATAAAATGAGTACCACTGCTTCATGTATTTCACATTGGTGTGAGAAAAGCCAGTGGCATCAGGAAAAGCCTGCCGCATATCGAGAGCAAACTGTTTCACCACACCAGCTCCCCAACGCTCTTCGGCACGTAATGCTACCAAGTCCCTGCCAATACTCCAATAGAACTCAAGCATTGTTGTATTCACACGAATACTTGCCTTTATCTGGCACTGACGGAAACGAGTTTTTACATCCGACAACCATTCTACATATTCTTTGTCGGCAGTCATACCGTCTCGATATACAAACGATGGCATTTCTATATTTTTGCTCTCTTTCATAGCTCTATCCTTATTCGATTTCATAACCAATCCCTTTAAAAGCTTCCGCAAGCATTATTTGTGAATCTTTTTCTCGTTGCATCAACTCTTTCATCTCTTGTTGGATGCGAGCCATCTCTTTGGGATAATCTATCTCTAAATCGTGGTCGATAAATTCAATGTACTTGCTTGGAACCAAAGTCCAGTTGTTTGCTTCAATCTCCTCAATGGCAACACTGCGGTACAATTCAGGCTCTGCAAATTTTTTACCGTCTGTACCCTCTGATTGCCATAGATGATATGTATCTGCCACACGTTGAATCTGCTCAGTGATAAGTTGAACTTTTTTCTTCTGTTCACCCTTGACTGGATTTTCTGTCCATTGACGTAAGTCCATAAAGAGGATTTCGTGCTCACGATTTCTCAATTGGCGACCATGATATTTACCGCCTTTCTTGTTTTGATTGAGAATCCAAAAGGTTACACTAATATCAGTAGTGATAAACAATTCTCTTGGCAAAATGATAATAGCTTCAACCTTGTCTTTCTCAATCAACTTTTTGCGTATTTCGAGCGAATCAGTATCTCCAAGAGCACCATTAGCCAACAGGAATCCTGCTACACCTGAAAGAGGCTTCAAGTGTGAAAGCATGTGTAATATCCATGCATAGTTGGCATTGCTTTCTGGAGGTGTTGTGTAATCCGTCCATCGTGAATCGTTTTTAAGGTTCTCATTAAACCAACCTTTCAAATTGAAAGGTGGATTAGCCATGATGTAGTCGAAATATATTCCCTTGTACAAATCATTGGTAAAAGTAGAATCGCTTTCGGAACCTAAGTTATGACTAATGCCTCGCAGAGCAAGGTTCATCTTTGCTAGTCGATAGGTTGCTGCTTCTTTCTCTTGACCATACACGTTGATGCGACTAATATCGCCTTGTTTGGCTTTCACCAAGTCTGTACTCTGTATAAACATACCTCCCGAACCACAGCATGGGTCGTAAAGCGTACCATCAAATGGCTCTATAACTGTTGCAATGAGTTGAACAACATCGTGAGGGGTATAGAACTCTCCTTCTTCCTTTGTTGCATTAACAGCAAACTCTTTCAAAAAGTATTCATATACACGACCTATCAAGTCTTTCTCTTCACCAAAAGTCTTGTGACTAATCTTATTTACTTCATCTACAATCTTCTTCATGTCGTTAGCACCAAGATTGCGTTGTGTGAAAGTACCTTCTACGAAACAACCTTTCAGTGTGGAATTAGTTTCTCCAATGCTACGTAAGGCGGTATCAAGAGCTACATTCAGTTGTGGTGCTGCAGTATTGATGATGGTTGACCAACGTGCTTCTTTGGGCAAATCGAATGTTCCATCTGCAAATGTAGCATCATCGAAAAATGCTTTAATTATTTCTTCGTTATCTGGGTCTAAATCTTCCTCAATGAGTCGTTGACGAAGTGCAACCACTCCATCCTCATATTTCTCTCCTATAAAACGAAGGAATACAAGTGTAAGCATCATGTCACGCTTTTCGAAGAACGAGCCAGAGTTCTTCGCTTGTCTAAGTATGTCTCTACACTTGAAAAGTATATTTTCAAGGTTAAGTACTTCTTCTTTTATTTTCTTAGCCATTATATATATACAAAGATATTATTTTTTTTATATCTAATACATTAACAACAAAAATCTGCTCCAGCAAAATAAAAACTCACTTCATTACTTTTTCTCTTTTCAAGGAAAGAAACAAACATACTGACCTCGCGCATCCAATCCTTGACTTGAAAGCCATGAACCGAATAAAACAGAATTTCGTGAAATAGACTCTAATATTTACCGTATTTTTGTAGCCATTTCCTTTGTTTTTTTTTTGAATTGGAGGGAAAATTTACTGCAAAATT
Organism: Candidatus Aphodosoma sp.; assembly: GCA_045658305.1. Lineage (GTDB taxonomy): Bacteria > Bacteroidota > Bacteroidia > Bacteroidales > Paludibacteraceae > Aphodosoma. Next base: position 7,323 of record JAZOUT010000122.1, read on the forward strand.
ATACTTTTAATTTAATATAACCAAACTTTTTACTGAATATAATGAACCTTTTATAGAAATTTACCTCAAAATTCGCATTTCTTTTGAATGTCGCAATAAAATTCATGCATACAACAACAAACACTCCACAACATCTGTAATCAATAACAAGGTTGTAGTGAACCTTTTTTAATGTAGAGGACACACGGCTCGTACGTTCGATAATCAATAGTTGATAGTCACAAACCAAATTATCTTCTACAATGCAAAAATACAAAAAAATCCTCTAATAACCAAACTAATAGAGCAAAAAATCACATACAAAATCGCCACCCCAACTCGGAGTGACGATTTTTCATTATACCCCATATAAAAACAAATCCCCCTATCCCTATAGCCACTATTGTCTCTATAGTTACTATTACCCCTATAGTTTCTATTACCGCCATAGCCGCTATCCCAACTAGCAACTAAAAAACTCACCTCAATCCACTATCGAATTAAGGGGTATTTTTATTTTTTGATACATAATAAGCTACACTATTTACAACCCCTTCACAAAAACCAAACTCCTTGGGCTTATATAACTTACAATTCTCAGCTAATATAGGTTTATAACTTGTCATAACATTTGTGTATGGGCAACGAACCCTAGTTCGAACATATAATGGCAAATCTTTATAATAACAAAAATTACAATTTTTTAGTATTTTGTGTTTTATCAATAAGTAATTAACAATAATGTCACATACTTTGCTATTTCCAATTCCATCTTTTTCATAAGTCACACACAAAACAGCATCTTTATTATGAGTAACATCAAGATTTCTACAATTAAAATCTAAAGCATTTCTACTTAAATCATCTAACACATCCACTCTACTAAATTTATGGGTGGGGATAAAATCTTCCTTAAAATTATAAAATTTATTTTTTGATTTTTCTATGATTATTGGATATATTTTTCTATTTTTCTTATATCTATCTATTAATTTAACGACATCATATATCGACTCTATTTTCAACTCAACAATCCGTTTTCTCGAGTTAATCTTTTCTTCAGAACAAGCATGAGTAACAAAAATTTCGATATAAAGTTCACGTTCTTTATGTTCGCTATGAGTCAATAACACATCAGGAATAAATCCATCTTCCACTCGAGTTTCAATACTACAGGTATCATAATAATCTTTCAAATTGATATAATTAATATCCTCGTTACATCCTAGTTTATCTACAAAAGGACATTCCTCTTTCTTTTGACAAACATTTTTACCTAAATATCCAATATAAAATCGTTCATTTCTATCAAATACATCTTTTATAAGCAACTTTGCAACTTCATGAATATAACTTTCACAACTCTCACCCTTATGATAAAAATGATGCTTATTTTTCAATCCTAAACGAGGACGCATCTCACACCCACATGCAGGACATTTATATACATGCCCTATAATATTTTCCTTGGTAAAATCATTTATACAAACAAAATTACCATTTTCATCAAGCGCATATGGGAAAGCTACATCATTCACAACAAAAAGATTAAATTTTCAATAAAAAAAAACGGTTCTAATCTTGTAAAAAAAGTTTTCGTCCAACGAGTCAATCGTCTTCAAGTTGATTATCATATTCAGTACCTCTAAGACTTTCTCCATCATATACTTTTCTATATTCCAAAATATAAAAACCAACCACTTCGGGATAAGTATAAAAATATTTACGACATACCTTCTTAAAGAGCAATAACATACGTTCATGCCCCACAAAATCGAACATCCAGGTAAGAAGATTATCCACTTCATTTTCTGAGGCATTTCTATTACATATATCATCCACAATTGGAGTATAGGCCACCACTGCTCTATTATGCATATCATCTAAAGCCTCTGCTAATTTCATAATATCATTTTCCAATTTATTGATATTCATTATTGTCTAATTAAATAAATTTAAAATCGTGCGCAAAATTAGCAACATATTTTGACAACTTCTGTCAATACGAGAAATATTTTTATATTTTCCATAACTCTCTGTATTAATTCAACAAATATAGAGATTTTATCGGGATTTTCCAAATAAAACACGGACTATTTTTTTGTTTTAAAGCGTGTTTTTTGTTACTATCCTTATTCCCTACTCCTTCCCCTCAGCAACCCTCAAGCAACCTGTACCGAAGAAAACAGCCACTATTACACCATGCTTTCACAAAGTTTGCAAAATTAAAATCATAAACGCAACTTTGCAATTGCAAAGTACCAAAGTTATATCAAACACTTGATTGTTAACAACAAAACCCTTTAATACGCTAATATCACAAAAAACACAATTTACATATAACTTAGAGATTTTCAACTAGTTATTCCAACTTTGCAAACTTTGCAAACTTTGCAAGTCTCTATTTTATGTTGTCTTTTCCTAAAAATAGTAGACAGTTTTTTCACTATTTTCCTAGATTAATAGACATATTTCCTAAAAATACAGAAATCTTCTTCATATATAAAACAAACAAACTCAATGATAAAAACTATCTTTTTCCGCCGCGATATGCCAACGGTATAGCAAAGCTCTACCCACAAATCGCCACCTTTATCACCCCATCTAACTTATTTTCAAATATCCGATATGCTTCCTCTATTTCGCTCAACGCAAAGCGATGCGTGATGAGCGGTGTGGTGTCAATCTTACCCTGCTCTATCAAGCGCAACACCTCCTCACAATCGCATCCATCCACACCTCCAGTCTTGAACGTGAGGTTCTTGCCATACATCTCGGGCAATGGCAACACTTGTGGCTCATCATATAGCGCAACTACCGTTACTACAGCATTCGGACGAGCACACTCCCATGCCAAACGAAACGTCGCATCTCCTCCTGCCACTTCAATCACTCGGTCGGCACCTCCGTAGTCGCTATGCGTCGCAACAAACGCCTTACAATCCTCTGGTGTAGTGAGTAATACGTCTGCGTAATGCTTTTGCACAAACCTACGTCGCTCTTCCGATTTCTCGCACACTATGATGCATTTTGGGTGCTTCAACATCACGCACAACAACGTGCAAATTCCCGTCGGTCCTGCCCCTAAAATCAGCACTGTATCCTCTTCCGTAATCTCCGAAATGCGAGCAGCCCAAAACCCTGTTGCCAACACATCACCCACCAACAATGCTTGTTCGTCGCTCACGTTATCAGGAATACGATTTAACCCCTGATTTGCCAATGGCACACGCACATACTCCGTCTGTCCGCCATCGATGCGACACCCCAATGCCCAACCACCATTCGGGTCAGTGCAATTATTCACATAACCATTCTTGCAGAAGAAACACTCGCCACAAAAGGTCTCTACATTCACGGTCACACGGTCGCCTGGCACGACATTCACAACCTCCGAACCCACCTCTTCAACCACACCCACCATTTCATGTCCCACCGTAATACCAGGCACAGCACGTGGCACACTGCCATGCTTGATATGCAAATCACTCGAACAAATGCTACTCATCGTCACCCGCACAATAGCATCCGTCGCCTCCATCAACACAGGCTTCGGCTTCTCCACCAAAGCAAACCTACCTTTTTCGATGTATGTATATGCTAACATAATTGTCTAATTTTTTATTTTTCCAACCTCCACCCACAATCGCCATGATAAATCATCTGTCGGGTCATGCCGCCATCGATGCAGATATTCTCACCCGTAATGAATCCTGCCTTATCGGAACAAAGAAACAAAACCATATTGGCTATATCCATCGGATTACCCACACGCCCTGCGGGTTGCTGAACGGCATCGGCACCTTCATACACCGTATAGTTCGTATCGATCCACCCAGGCGAAATCGAATTGACCCTTGCTCTGCCCGCAAGACTCACCGCCAACGCATGCGTCAATGCTGCTATTCCACCCTTTGCTGCAGTGTAACTCTCGGTCTGTGGCTGACTCATTCGGTCGCGCGAAGAGGATATATTCACTATCGATGCACCGCATTCGGCTAAATAAGGCATCAACAATTTCACTAAATAAAACGGCGCAGTAACCCCCACACTCAGTGCATACTGAAACTCCTCATACGAGCACTCATCAATCCCCTTCATCAGTGGCAACGCATTGTTAACAACACAATCCACCCTATCGTGTCGCGCCACGACATACTCCACAAACGCCTCAAGCACCTCTTTCTGTGCAATATCGCCCACAAAATGCTCCCCTTCAGCTTGCTTGTCAATCACATAAACATGTGCCCCCTCCGAGCGAAACACATCGGCAATACACCTGCCAATACCACTTGCCCCACCCGTAACAATTACTACTTTCTCCTTAAACATAAAACTATAAATTAATATCAAAATCAGTAAAGCATTTTTTCAAACAAAAAGTAATTTTTAGACAGAATGACATAAAGCCATAATCTTTATTTCTAAACATAATGCCTCGCTACGCCGATGGCGTATCTTAGCAAATTAAAGACAAATTTTAAGTTACATTTACTAAATATGTCTTTAGCGTCAAGATTTTTACGGAGTAAAAAGCGAGACCTTTATGTAAAAAAAATATGTCCTTATGTCTTTCTGTCTAAAAGAAAACTAACGCCGATAGGTCTGTCTTTATTCCGCCGAGATATGCCAACGGCATAGCAAGGCGTATATCAAAAAAGATAAAATTTTGTCCTTATGTCTTTCTGTCTAAAACTTAAAATAAAACGGACAACGCACTCTTATACACTGATTATTCTTCCCGCAATGCCTACACACCACATCCGACCGCTCCATCGCAACTCCAAAGTGCTCCTCTACAAAATCTATTGCAGCCAAAATCGACAAATACGCCCCTCGCTTACAGCATCGTGGTCCACCCACTTCGGCAATCCGAGCAAGCGACGAAGAGGTCATCCTATGCGACAATGCAAATGGCTCCACAGTCAATGGCGTTGAATGACTTATTATCGAAACAAACATACCCGAACTCAATCCTGCTCCGCATGCGCCCCAAAAGCCACATGCGCCACCTGGCACCTGCTTGCCTCGTCGCATCAACTCTACCAACGCATCCGATAGGTCAATATCGCCACCTGCATTCCTATATGCCGTCAACAACGCCGCACCCACCATCACATGATGCTCCGGACCATGCATGTGGCAAAATGGCATCGCCATCATCTTCTCTAAAATCTCAATAGGATTTCTCGACGTCTCATCAAGACAAACCCTATAAATCGCATCAATACCCCTCGTATGGCACTCATTACAAACATAATGACCATGCTCACAACACGTCTTACTATACTCCACCTTGTGGCATATAGCACACTCCATCGACTGCTCTTTTTCCAAATATACCAACGGAGCACTACATATCAAACATTCTTCTTTCATAACATCATGTATAATTATTCTGCAAAGGTACAATATTTATAACAAAAAAACAAGTCAATAATTTTTTTACCATAAAAAATCAATATACAATAAACACAAAAAAAAGATTGATTAAAAACTTATTTAAATAGTGATTATTATTTAGAAATTACAAATTTTAATACTAGCACATTAAATTAGACATTAATATCTCTAAATTTCAAATCACTAAACAACTACTAATCAACAAAATAAAAAAATATTTAAAAAAACTTCTCTTTTTCTTTGCATAAATCAATAATTCATTATAAATTTGTCATTGATTTCGATAGTACACTATAACTATGGCAAACAAAACCGAATTAACCAAAGCTCTTAAAGAACATTTTGGATTTGATAAATTCAAAGGTCAACAAGAAGCAATAATTCAAAACGTACTTGATGGGCACGACACTTTCGTCCTAATGCCTACTGGTGGTGGCAAATCTCTCTGCTATCAACTGCCGGCACTCATCATGGAAGGCACTGCTGTTGTCATATCTCCACTCATTGCTCTAATGAAAAACCAAGTGGATGCTATGCGCCGTTTTGCCAACGACGACTCTATTGCCCACTTCCTTAATTCATCACTCAATAAAGCCGCCATAGAAGAAGTAAAAGAGGATATCCGCAACGGAAAAACTAAAATACTCTACGTTGCCCCAGAATCACTCAACAAAGACGAAAACATAGAATTCCTTCGCAACAACAAAATCTCATTCTATGCTATCGACGAGGCGCATTGTATCTCTGAATGGGGTCATGATTTCCGTCCCGAATATCGACGCATAAAACCTATAACAGAAAAGATAGGTAAAGCACCTGTCATTGCACTCACAGCTACAGCGACTCCTAAAGTGCAACTCGATATACAAAAAACACTCGGAATGTCCGATGCTACAACATTCCGCTCATCATTCAACCGACAAAATCTCTACTACGAAGTACGTCAAAAAAACGACAACATAGAAAAAGATATTATCAAATTCATCAAAAACAACCCTGGTAAATCAGGCATTATATATTGTCTCAGTCGCAAAAAAGTCGAAGACCTTGCCGAAACACTACGCCTCAACGACATATCAGCATTAGCTTATCATGCAGGCATGGACACCGCTGTGCGCAACGAAAATCAAGACAAATTCCTTATGGAAGAGGTCAATGTAATTGTTGCTACAATAGCATTCGGTATGGGCATTGACAAACCCGACGTACGATACGTAATACACTATGATATACCAAAATCACTTGAAGGCTACTACCAAGAAACCGGTCGCGCGGGACGCGATGGAGGCGAAGGCAGATGTATAGCTTTCTATAATCAGAAAGACCTACAAAAACTCGAAAAGTTCATCCAAGACAAACCTGTCAGCGAACAAGAAATTGGCAAACAACTAATTGCCGAAACCGCAGCCTATGCCGAATCTACGATGTGCCGTCGTCGCCTACTTCTCAACTACTTTGGAGAAAGTTACGCCGATGAAAACTGTGGTAATTGTGATAACTGTTTAAACCCTAAGAAAAAAGTGGAAGCTCAAGACCTTTTATGCGCTGTAATCGAAACGATTCTCGCTACTAAAGAAAAATTCAAAACAGAAGTGATAATTGACGTCCTTACCGGTCGCGAAAGTGCTGACGTCAAAGCTTATAATCTTACCGAACTCGAACTCTTCGATTCGACATCTGACGAAGAGAAAGAAATTTTGCCTGCTGTCATCCGTCAGGCAATGATTAACAAATATATCGACAAAGAAATAGAAAACTATGGAGTACTAAAAGTAACTCCTGCTGGTAAAAAATTCTTAGCTAAACCTTCATCATTCAAAGTCAGCAAAGACAACGACTTTAACGAGGAACAAGAAGAAGCACCACAAATGTCAAGTGGCTCATGCGCTGTTGACCCTGCCCTCTTCGGTCTGCTCAAAGACCTCCGCAAGAAAATTGCCAAAGAAGAAAACCTCCCTCCATACGTTATCTTCCAAGACCCATCGCTCGAAGCTATGGCTACAACCTACCCTATTAACCTTGACGAATTACAAAATATTCCAGGTGTAGGTTCTGGTAAGGTAGAGAAGAAGTATGCTCAAGCCTTTGTTGATCTCATTCGCAAGCACGTACGTGACAACGACATCGAACGCCCTGAAGACCTTCGTGTACGTACCATTGCCAACAAATCAAAACTCAAAATAGAAATCATACAAGCTATCGACCGCAAAGTAGCCCTCGACGACCTCGCTGAATCAAAAGGCATGGACTTCTTCGACCTACTCAACGAAATCGACGCAATCGTATATTCAGGTACAAAACTAAACATCGACTACTTCCTTGAAGAGATTATGGATCAAGAGGTAATCGACGAAATATTCGATTATTTCAAAAACGAATCAGAATCTGACGATGTCGAAACTGCCCTTCGCGAACTTGGCGAAAATGACTACTCTGAAGAAGAGGTACGTCTCGTACGCATCAAATTCCTATCTGATATTTCTAATTAAAATACTAATACTAACACATGGCTTGTAAGCGAAGTCACACTCTCACCACAACTCGCAACTCTCATATTGTCCCCCTGTTTTAGTGGGACGAGCCGAAGGCGGAGGGGGGCAACTCTCGCTACTCGCTACTAAAAATCTAAAGAAATGGCTATTATTAAACCTTTCAAGGGTGTACGCCCTCCAAAAAATCTTGTTGAACAAGTAGCATCACGTCCTTACGACGTTCTTAACTCTGACGAAGCTCGCAAAGAAGCTGAAGGCAACGAAAAATCTCTCTACTACATCATCAAACCTGAAATCAACTTCCCAGTTGGTACAGACGAACACGAACCAAAAGTGTACGACAAAGCTGCTGAAAACTTCCAACTTTGGCAAGACCGTGGCTGGCTCGTTCAAGACAAAAAAGAGTGCTACTATGTTTACGCTCAAACAATGAACGGCAAAACTCAATATGGTCTTTGCGTAGGTGCTTACGTTGACGACTATATGACTGGCAAAATCAAAAAACACGAGCTCACTCGTCGCGATAAAGAAGAAGACCGTATGAAACACGTCCGCATCAACAATGCTAACGTTGAACCTGTATTCTTCGCTTATCCACACATCGACGAAATCGACGCTATCGTTGCTAAAACAGTTGCTAACGCTCCTGAATACGACTTCGTTGCTCCTGACGGTTTCGGCCACCACTTCTGGGTAATCGACGACGATGCTACTATCGCTCGCATCACTGAACTCTTTGCAGAACTCCCAGCATTCTATATCGCTGACGGTCACCACCGCTCTGCAGCTGCTGCTCTCGTAGGTGACGAAAAACGTCGTAACAACCCTAACCACCGTGGCGACGAAGAATACAACTACTTCCTCGCTGTTTGCTTCCCTGACAACCAACTCAACATCATCGACTACAACCGCGTAGTGAAAGATTTGAACGGACTCACTGAAGAACAATTCCTCGCTGCTGTTGCTGAAAACTTCATCGTTGAAGAAAAAGGTACTGAAATCTACACTCCTAACAAACTTCACAACTTCAGCCTCTACCTCGGTGGTAAATGGTATTCTCTTACTGCTAAAGAAGGTACTTACGACGACAAAGACCCTATCGGTGTACTTGACGTAACTATCTCTTCTAACCTCATCCTCGACAAAGTTCTCGGTCTTAAAGACCTCCGTTCTGACAAACGTATCGACTTCGTTGGTGGTATCCGTGGTCTTGGCGAATTGAAACGTCGCGTTGACAATGGCGAAATGAAAGTTGCTCTTGCTCTCTATCCTGTGACTATGCAACAAATCATCGACATCGCTGATACTGGCAATATTATGCCTCCAAAAACTACTTGGTTCGAACCTAAACTCCGTTCTGGTCTCGTTATCCACAAATTGGAAGACTAATCATCCAATACATAATTTCCCAAAGGCTGTATTCTCACAATACAGCCTTTTTTATTTAATAAACTTACCCATTTTATTAAAACATTTTTTATATTCCTAAATTTTATTATTTATAATTTATTGTCTAACTTTGCAACACACTAACTTATAATAAATAATTATGAAAAATTTTGGTTTATTTCTATTGAAACATAACATACACATAATGACATTATGTTTCGTAAGCTGGGCTATATGGGCCGCTCTTAATTGGCCTAATATTGAATTTGTTCAAAAAATTGTATTAGGTCTATATGCCTTCCTTATTTTGCATGAATATGAAGAAAGTTACAAGGGTCGTTTCCTGGAACTAATGGCTGGTCGTCTCCTAAAAATTGATTACAAAGCACTAACACCAGGCCTAACCCATTTATCTCAAGCTATTTATATTACTGTAATTTTTTCACTTGCAATTCTTTTCCCTCAACAATTGTGGCTTACTTTTGGCATAATTATCCTTGCTATTTTTGAAGGATATGTTCACAATATGGGAATTATACTCTTTCGTTTAAAAGGACTTACTCCTGGTTGGTGGACAGCAATAGGTATGGCTGCATTCGGAATTTGGGGTATCGTTACTATCGGTCGCGAATATGACTACAATAGCATTGAATGGTTATGGGCAACACTATATTACATTGCTACATTTTTGGCTATGGAATTTGGATTTCAAGCTCTTATAAAGACTAATCCTAAAAATGCAGTAAAAGCCTTTCGTGCTTTTTTTGCCGAAAGATTTGGAAAATATTAGCTATTCAACTAAGCAAATATTTATCCACCTTGATTTTATCTTGGTGGATTTTTTTATTTAATAAATCTATTAGTTTCTATTAAAACATTATTTACAAATGTTTATATTTATTTAACCTTATTATATTCAGTATTTTATATACCTTTGCAGTGTTTTTAATAAGGTTATTAAATATGTCAACTAAAGCAATAAAAAACATTTACAACCTTGGCGTCGATATCGGTTCTACTACAATGAAAGTTGCTGTTACCGACGACAACAATAACTTGCTATTTAACGATTATCGCCGTCATAATGCTAATATCCGTCAAACTGCACGTCACATAATGGGCGCAATGTATGCCAAACTTGGCTCTTGTTCTCTGCGAGTAATGATTACTGGCTCGGTAGGCATGGGTTATGCCGAACGCTTAGGTTTTAATTTCACTCAAGAAGTAGTGGCTGCTGCAGAGGTGGTCAAGCAAAATTATCCTAATGTGCATACTTTCATTGATATGGGTGGAGAAGATAGCAAAATGATTTTCTTCAACGAAGGCAAAGTGCCAGACATACGTATGAATGGCTCATGTGCAGGAGGCACAGGTGCTTTTATCGACCAAACGGCTACTCTACTCGGCGTTGATACTACCGAACTCAATTCGCTTGCCGAAAAGGCTACGACAATCTATCCTATTGCCTCACGTTGTGGTGTTTTTTCTAAAACCGACATTCAAAACCTCTTAGCACGGAATGTATCGCGTACCGACATCGCAGCATCTATGTTTAATGCTGTGGCTCTACAAGTTATCTCTTCTCTTTCTCGTGGTATGGATATTGAGCCAAATATATTCTTTTGTGGAGGTCCATTTGCATATTTGCCAGAACTAAAAAAACATTTTCAGCGACTACTACAATTAGAAGATTCTGATTGTATCTTGCCCGATAATGCTCAAATTATTCCTGCTTTAGGTTGTGCACTATTGGCTAAAACCGAATGTCAAAAGGCTACTCGCATAGCCAAACTTATCTATCTCCTACGATATGCCGATAAAGAGCTTAATCTCAATCACACGAACCAATTACAACCTCTATTTTCCGATAAAACCGATTTCGACAATTGGTTAAAAAACAAAACTATCCATCACATTTCTTCTGCTCAACTAATCGATTCTGAGCCTACCGACTATTATCTTGGCGTCGATTCTGGTTCTACTACGACTAAAATAATTTTGCTAAATAACGAAGGTAAGATTGCTTATTCCGATTATCGACACAACGAAGGCGATTCTTTTAACGCTTTTTATGCTTCAATGCAACAACTATATCAATCAGTTGCTCATCCCGAAAATATTATAATTCGTCGTAGTTGTGCCACTGGTTATGGCGAAAATCTTCTAAAAACAGCCTTCAATCTCGACTATGGTATCGTCGAAACTATGGCTCATTTCACTGCTGCCAAATCTATCAACCCTAATGTCTCTTTCCTTCTCGACATAGGCGGACAGGACATGAAAGCCATTTTCATTGAGAACGGCTCTATTCGTCACATCGAAATCAACGAGGCATGCTCATCTGGTTGTGGCTCTTTTATTGAGACTTTTGCCAATATGCTCAATTATCCTGTTGCCGAATTTGCTCGTATGGCATGTTTTGCTCATCACCCTTACGACCTTGGTACTCGATGCACTGTTTTTATGAATTCTAAGGTCAAACAAGCTATGCGCGAAGGTGCTTCTGTCGATGATATTGCTGCTGGGTTTAGTTATTCGGTGATAAAGAATTGTCTTTTTAAGGTTATGAAATTGCGTAATATCAACGAGTTAGGTAATTATATAGTTGTCCAAGGTGGCACATTCCGTAATTTCAGCATCGTCCGTGCTCTCGAATTAATGACCAATACCAATGTGTCATTATCCAATATCCCCGAACTCATGGGTGCCTATGGTGCTGCCCTTTACGCAATTAATAATCAATCCATTCCTCATTAAAACATGCAAAACCTCAACGACATACTTAACTCAAACCAATACTCCTCAACCTACGAAACTTGCCATGGCTGTGAAAACCATTGCACTGTGCGCTGTTTCCATTTTGCCAATGGCAATACTTTCTATTCTGGCAACAACTGCGAAAAAATCTATTCCAATCGCACCGACTCTACCCGCCAAGGTATAAACATGTTTGCCGAAAAATACAAACTTCTCTTCCATCGCAATGCAAACACAAAAAATTCTCATTTCTCAATTCTCAACTCTCAATTAAAAATCGGTATCCCTCGTGCCCTTGGTATATACGAAAACTACCCCTTTTGGCATGCTCTTTTCTCCTATTGTGGCATAAAGGTCGTACTTTCGCAACCTTCTACAAACACTCTCTACGAGCGTGGTATTCATACTGTTATGTCAGATAATATATGTTTCCCTGCCAAACTAATGCATGGTCACATCTACAATCTCATCACTCGTGGAGTCGACCGCATATTCTATCCCTATGTTGTATATGAGCAAAAAGAAGATAAACTCTCTGCCAACTCATTCAACTGCCCTATAGTTAGTGGCTATTCCGATGTTATACGCAGTGCCATTGACCCCTCCGACCGTCACTCTATCGCCTTCGATTCGCCTACTATATCATTCAACAATTCTCAATTACTCCAAAAATCTTGTTGCGAATATCTCACCTCTTTAGGTATAGATAAAACCACTGCCATCACAGCCGTCAATGTAGCACAACAGGCTCAAAATGAGTATAAAATTGCTCTTACGAATCGCAACAACGAGGTCTTACAACGTGCTATTGCCGACCACCGAATGGTCATCCTTCTCGCTGGTCGTCCCTATCATATCGATCCTCTTATCGAGCACAAAATATCCCATGCCATTGCCGAGATGGGTGTAGATGTTATAACCACCGACATTGCTTTTAATCATATATCCTCAGTTTTCAACGAAATCAATTCTCTCTCAATGGGCATATCCTAATCGCATTTTCAAAGCGGCTCATTTTGTTGGTAATCATCCATATAGCAACTTGCACTTTGTCGAACTCACCTCCTTTGGCTGTGGTCCCGATGCTTTTATTCTCGACGAAGTAGGTTCTCTCCTTTGCCGTTATAATAAGAATCTCACTATCCTCAAAATCGATGATGTCAACAATATTGGCTCTTTACGCCTTCGCATCCGTTCTCTCATCGAAAGCACTGAAAGTAAGGCAACCCAATATTGTTCCCCTGTTTTAGGGGGACGAACCGTAGGTGGAGGAGGTGTATCCAATTCTCAATTCTCAATTCACAACTCTCAATTCACTCCCTCCCCATTCCAAACCACCAAAACATTCCAAACTTCCGACCGTCAACGCACTATTCTCGCTCCTTATTTCGCCGAAGGTTACTCCGAATTCTTACCCTCTCTCATGAAGGTCGCTGGCTATCGACTTGTCAATCTGCCTATTGGCTCTCAATCCGATGCCGAGACAGGTCTCAAATATGCCAACAACGATGTCTGTTATCCCGCAACTATTGTCATTGGTAGCATTATGAATGCCCTTAAAAGTGGCAAATACGATCTCGACAATACTGCCGTTGTCATTACTCAAACAGGGGGACAATGTCGTGCTAGCAACTATATGGCTCTTATCAAAAATGCACTCTCTGCCGAAGGTTTCTCTCACGTCCCTGTCATCTCTTTTGCTTTAGGAGCTGGACTGCAAAACACACAACCTGGCTTCAAACTCCCTGTTCGTCGTATGGCACGCATCACTCTCCATACTTTGCTTTATGCCGATTCCCTTGCCAAACTCTATCACGCTTCTGTTGTACGCACTAAACCTGAAATCTCTCAAACCGACATAAAAAATCTTTACAACCACTATATCACCGAATCTTTTCCATATATTGAACGCCGTGATACCGACGGTCTTATTTCTCTTCTTTCTCGTGCCGTATGCGATTTTTCATCTCTCACCGACTTCTCTCGTCGCGTGCCAGTCATCGGTCTTGTTGGCGAAATCTATGTTAAATACAATAATTTCAGCAACAAAAACGTTATACCTTGGCTGATAGCTCAAGGCGTCGAAGTCGTGCCACCTTCTTTAGTAGGTTTTTTCAGCACTGCTTTTGTCAATACTCATGTCTATCGCAAACAAAACATTAAAGCTGTCTCTTCTACCTCTCGCCTCATATCCGATGCATTTCATCATTATGTGTTGCGCACTATGCACCGTTACGATGCCGTCTGCCGTCCTTATCTTTTCTATCGCCCATTTACAGACATATTCGACAATGCCCATCTTGCTTCCGACATCATCAATCTCGCAGCCGATTTCGGTGAAGGCTGGTTCCTTCCAGGCGAAATATGCCATTTAGCGCACTCTGGAATCAACAATGTCATCAGTCTTCAACCTTTCGGATGCATTGCCAATCACATAATCTCTAAAGGAATCGAGAAACGACTCAAACGCTTCTACCCAAACCTCAACCTCCTATTCCTCGATTTCGACAGTAGCACCTCCGAAGCCAATATCTTCAACCGCCTCCACTTCATGCTCCGCAATACCCAAAACGAACTAAAAACAACTCCTTAACCTCACCCTATCTACAACATACTATAAATATAGGATAAATATAGGATAAATATACTATAAATATATGATAAACATACTATAAATATACTATAAAACAAACCGTACACTAACTTAATCCTACACAAACCCTATATAACATCCAAATTTAAAACTCATGAAAGAAAATCTCGAACAACAAATACTCGCCGTAGCCGAAGAACTATTTATAGCCAACGGTTTCGATGGCACATCAACTACAACAATAGCGCAAAAAGTAGGTTGCAATCAAGCTCTAATTCACTACTATTTCCGTACAAAAGAAAATCTATTTCAACAAATCTTTGTGCGCAAATTCGAAGCAACCATCACCCACCTACTCGAACCTCTAACCTCCGAACTCCCTTTTAACGAAAAAATCACTAATTGCATCAATATCTATTTCGATCTCTTACGAGACAATCGCCAACTCCCCACTTGTATCATCAACGAACTTGCCTTCAATCCTCAACGACGTGAATTCATTCGTAATCGCTTCATAAAAAACCCAATTCGACAGGAGGCCTACTATCGCTATTACGAAACTATAGAAAACGAAATTCGCCAAGGCAACATTCGCCCAATCGAACCCTTCGACCTAATACTCAACATCATATCTCTCTGCTTATTCACATTCATCACACTCCCCATCTACACCGACCTACTTGAGCGCACCCCCGAGCAAGTCGAAGAATACATCAACCGTCGTCGTCAAGAAATCATTACCCAAATCATTACATCCCTCCATCCAAATACAAAATAAAACATTCCGCTCCTACATTTCCTCGTAGTGAGCGGATTTTTTTCAAAAAAAACACACCAAATATCAATAATTTTTTGTAACTTTGCACAGGGGAAATTTTATGCTATAAAACATGTTTTTTATGATAAAGAAAATCATATACTTTTTACTCGTATTACCTTTATTTATTGCAAGTTGCAAACCTTCTGCTCACGAAATGGCTCTTGCCGAAATCGAGAAAACAAAACAATTTATTGCCGAAAAACAAGATTCTGCAGCATTAAATTGCATCGATTCAATTCATATTCGCTACCGCACAGACGTTGCAGTGCGCCGTATGGCTGACACTCTTCGCTGGGATATCGAATATCGTCATGCTATCATAAATCTTCCGCAAGTAGATAGCGCACTCAGCGAACTACAAACTCGCCTACCCGAACTCACCAAACCTTTCCGTTTCATCAAAAACGAAGAATATCAAACTATTGGCGCATTTGAACATCGTCAACTCCGCACCGAAAACAACACTTCTCGTTGTTATCTCAAACCTTCAATCGACGAACACGGCAAATTTACCCTCACATCATACTATATCGGCACAAAAGCCCAACACACCGTAGTGCGTGCTACTGTTGATTCTCTCTCTGTCGAAACTCTCGTTGCTCCATCAAGCAATATCTCTCAATTCGTTGATGTCGATGAGTACAAAGAGATTATCATCTACGACAACGAACTACTCAACAACATCCACTCTTTCATTGCCGACAATCGCGATAATCGCATCAAAATCAGCTTACTCGGCGACGGACAACCTTATCACTACTACCTAACTCAAACAGAACGCAATATATTAGCGCAATCATACGAGCTCTCAATCGCACTCACCGACCTAAATCGATTGACTGACCAACAACTCAAACTTTCTCAAAAAATCGAACTCCTTAAAATGCGCCTAAACAAATGATAAAAGATCACATAAACAACGCCCATCAATATGACGATTTGCACCCTAATTTCCGCACTGTATTGGAAATTCTGCAATCACTCAACCTCGATGCCCTACAACCTGGTCACATCGAACTCGATGGCAAATATGTTTACATCAATATAAACGAAACCAACTCAAAAACCAAAGAAGAGGCTCTTCTTGAATCTCATCGTCAATACATTGACATACAAATGCCTCTCACTGGCACTGAAACTTTCGGTATAAAACAAACGGCAGAATGCACTAAGCCAATTGACGAATTTGATACCGAGCGCGATATCATCTTCTACGAAGATACTCCAAACGAATACATTACCCTCGACAAGGGTGAATTCGTAATATTCTTCCCCGAAGATGCGCACGCTCCTTGCATCAACACTACCGACAACCATCTCAAACTGATAGTGAAAATATCAGTAGAACCAAACAAAGAAAAACCAACCCTATAAAAAAACAAAAATATATAGGCACCTATTTATTACTATAGGGTACTATTAAACCATATAAAAGTCTTATGACAGAACAATTAAAAATTACACAAAACGACCCATATTTGGCTCCGTTTGAACCTGCAATCGTAGGACGTCACAACTATGCAATTTCTCGCGAAAAAGAACTACTTGGCTCTACTAACAAAACTCTATCCGATTTTGCTTCTGGATACATGTTCTTTGGTCTCTTTAAAGTAAAACGTAGCTGGGTACTTCGCGAATGGGCTCCAAATGCCACTGCTATATATCTCATCGGCGATTTCAACAATTGGCAAAAAAATGAAAAATATCGCCTTCAATCTCAAGAAAATGGTGTTTGGGAACTCAAAATTAGCGAAAAATATATTCACCATGGCGACCTCTACAAACTCATCGTCGAATGGAATGGTGGCTCTGGTGAACGTATTCCTGCTTGGTGTCGTCGTGTAGTTCAAGATGAAGAAACCAAAATTTTCTCTGCTCAAGTATGGCAACCAGAGCACGAATATAAATTCCGTATTCGCAAATTCCACCCTACAAAAGCTCCTTTGATGATTTACGAATGCCATATTGGTATGGCTGCTGAAGAAGAAAAAGTAGGTACTTACAACGAATTCCGCGAAAACATTCTCCCTCGCATTGCTCAAGCTGGCTACAACTGCATCCAAATCATGGCTATCCAAGAGCACCCTTATTATGGCTCTTTCGGCTATCACGTATCAAGTTTCTTTGCCGCTTCATCGCGTTTCGGTACTCCCGAAGAACTCAAACGTCTCATAGATGAAGCCCACAAACTCGGTATTGCCGTAATCATGGACATCGTACATTCTCACGCAGTGAAAAACGAACTCGAAGGCCTCGGTCGTTTCGACGGCACTCCATACCAATACTTCCATGGTGGCGATCGTCGCGAACATCCAGCTTGGGACTCTCTCTGCTTCAACTATGCCAAAAACGAAGTACTCCACTTCCTCCTCTCTAACTGCAAATTTTGGCTCGAAGAATATAAATTCGATGGTTTCCGTTTCGACGGTGTAACTTCGATGATTTATCGCAACCATGGTCTCGGTCAAGACTTCAAAGGCTATGAGGACTACTATAACCTCAACCAAGACGGTGATGCTATCTGCTATCTTACTCTTGCCAACAAACTCATTCACGAGGTAAATCCTGAGGCTATCACCATTGCCGAAGAGATGTCGGGCTTACCTGAACTTGCCGTACCATTCGAAGATGGTGGCGTTGGTTTCGACTTCCGCATGGCCATGGGTATTCCTGATTTCTGGATTAAATACATCAAAGAGGTACGCGACGAAGACTGGAAAGCTGGACATATCTTCTACGAAATGACTAACCGTCGCATCGGCGAAAAAACAATCTCTTATGCCGAATCGCACGACCAGGCCCTCGTAGGCGACAAAACTATCATTTTCCGTCTTATTGATGCTGACATGTATTGGCATATGCAACGTGGCGACGAAACCTTTATGGTCAATCGCGGTATGGCTCTCCACAAAATGATTCGCCTCATGACAGCTGCCACTATAAACGGCGGTTACCTCAACTTCATGGGTAACGAATTTGGTCACCCTGAATGGATCGACTTCCCTCGTGAAGGCAACGGATGGTCTCACAAATATGCTCGCCGTCAATGGTCTCTTGTTGACCGCAAAGAATTGCACTACTGCGACCTAGCCCACTTTGATGAAGAAATGGTAAAACTCATTCGCAAGGAATATCGCTTCAGCGAATCTCCAATCGAAAAGGTTTGGGACAACGAAGGCGACCAACTCGTAGCATTCCGCCGTCGCGATTTGCTGTTCATATTCAACTTCAATGGCGAAAAATCATTTACCGACTATGGTATTCTCGTCAAAAAAGGTGTTTACAACGTAGTGCTCAATACCGATGCTACCGAATTTGGTGGTTTTGGCTTTGCCGACGACTCTATCGAGCATCACACCGTTGCTTCTCACCTCAAAAACAAAGAGTGGCTCCAACTCTACATCCCTGCCCGCTCTGCTATCGTTCTTCGTCGCAAAGACTAAATAAATTGAAAGTTGAAAGTTAAAAGTTGAAGATTTAACAAATTATACCAACTTTCAAATTTCAAATTTCAAATTTCAAATTATAAAATGAAATTCGAACCTGAAGTCAATGCGTTACTCCAACGCTTCGAAAATACAATAAGCCAAGGCGCAGTGCAATACTACGACACCGACGACCTTGAAACCATAATCGATTGTTATATTGCTATCGACCAACTCAACAAAGCACGTATAGCTCTCGATTATGCTTATCGTATCCACCCTACTTCTACCGAAATTCGTTGCAAAGAGGGCAAACTCCTACTTATGGAAGGTCGCTACGATGAGGCTATAGAGATACTCGAATCAATCAAACACACCGACCCTGACTATATTGCTATTCTTGCAGAGTGTTACTTGCGAATATATAACTTTCCTAAATCAAAAGAACTATTCTCTCAATACCTCACACTCTGCAATACTAATGAACTATCTGCAATATTTGCCGATATAGCTTCGCTCTACAACACTCACAATCAACCTGACTTAGCACTTGAATTCATCGAAAGTGGCATTGCTCTATTCCCCGACGACATCACACTAATCACCGAAAAAGCCATTGCCCTCG
This sequence comes from Candidatus Aphodosoma sp., assembly GCA_045658305.1. Lineage (GTDB taxonomy): Bacteria > Bacteroidota > Bacteroidia > Bacteroidales > Paludibacteraceae > Aphodosoma. The sequence goes on from JAZOUT010000122.1 coordinate 26,806, forward strand.
AACAAACCGAACAACTCGACGAAGCTGCAAAACTCTTTAATATTGCACTCGACCACAATCCTTATCAACCAGAATTGTGGTGCATGCTCGGCTCTATCTTGTTCCGTCAAAACAACTTCACAGAAGCTATCCATGCATATGATTATGCTCTCGCTATTGAGCCAAACGACACTCTTACTCGATTGCAACGCGGACATTGTCTATTCAATCTTGGACTCTTCAATGAAGCCATTAAACCTTATGAAGAATATCTAGCCGAAAATCCCGATGATGCAGTTGTAATAACTTTCCTCGCTGAAACATACGAGAATATTGACAATATTCAACGTGCCAAAGAATTATACCTACAAGCATTGGCTATATACGACGAAATACCAGAGGCTTGGATTGGTCTTGCATCTTGCCAACACGACATCGACGGACTAATCACTGCATACGAAACTATAAAACAAGCCGACGAAAAATTCCCAGAAAATCAACATATCATCTACTGCATGTCGCGTATCGAAGCTGACTTAGCTGCTGCCAATTTCGATGATTTTCTGCTTAATCAATCATTACAACATCTACTTTTCTGTCTCGAAAACGACCCAGAAAACGAAACTCTAAACTTCGAAGCGGCTAACATACTCCTACAATTCGGTGATTACGAAAATGCGATAAAACTATACGAAATCGCATACGATAAAAATCCTTTCATCGAAAAGATAACACTCTTTATGTCAATGAACTACTTCGCTCTTGGCAATACCGAAAAAGCAAAAAAATTCCTCGATATCGCCCGCGAAACAATATCTAATGCCGATGAAATATTTTTATCACTATTCCCTAACGCCAAAACTCTCATCAAATAATTATGAAAAAAACAATAGTTTTAGTATTCTGTATTTTACATTGTGCGCTATACTATAACCTAAACGCAACTACTTCTGATTCTATAGTAACTATAGATTCTACACATCTCTCAACTCAAAGCAACTCATACGTTGATATAATTACCGATTGGTACAACGACAATATGAACTATGGCACAATCGCAACACTTATGGCTGTCGAAAGTTCGTTCATTCCATTCCCATCCGAAATTGTAGTGCCTCCCGCAGCTGCAGCATCAGCACAAGACGACTCCAATCTAAATTTCTTTCTAATCGTCCTATTTGCAACAATTGGTGCAATAATAGGTGCGTTGTTCAACTATTTCCTATCAATCAGTCTCGGTCGTGCAATCATATACAAATTTGCAGATAGCCGATTAGGTCGCTTATGCCTTTTATCTAGCGAGAAAATCCAACAAGCCGAAGATTATTTCAACCTCAAAGGCTCAATCGCTACATTCATCGGCCGCCTCATACCAGGCATCCGCCAACTAATCTCAATACCAGCAGGTTTAGCTCGTATGCCACTCCTCCCATTCATCGGATTCACAGCTCTCGGCGCAGGCATCTGGAACATAGTCCTTGCCCTCATCGGCTACATCGTTGGCGACAATATGGACCTCATCAACCACTACTCCCACGAAATAGGCTACATCATCCTCGCCATCATCGCCCTCGTCGCAATCTACTACATCATCAAAAAATTCATCAAAAAGAAATAAAACTGTTGACTGTAGACTAATTAATATGAAATTCGCCCTAATCGGACATCCAGTCGAACACTCATTCTCAGCACAATACCTCAACTCTCGCTTCAAAAACGAAGGTATTGACGCCCACTACGAACTAATCGACCTACCCCATATAGCCGAATTCCCCACACTAATTCAATCAAACAAATACAATGGCTTCAACGTCACAATCCCACACAAACGCGCAATAATCCCCTACCACGACTCCCTCTCAGCCGAAGCCCCAGCCATCGAAGCCGTTAACGTAATACAAATCACAAACAACAAACTCATCGGTCACAACACCGACATAATCGGTTTCCACGAAACCCTCACACCCCTACTTAAACCTTATCACACTCACGCAGTCATATTAGGTACAGGCGGAGCATCACAAGCCGTTCAATACGTACTCCACCAACTCAACATACCCTTCCGCCTCATCACTCACAACGAATTGGACACCAACACAATAACCCAACTCGCCCCAATCATCATCAACACCACACCATTAGGCATGCACCCCAACAACAACACTAAGCCCAATATCGACTACTCACAAATCACACCCAAACACCTCATCTACGACCTTGTCTACAACCCAACCGAAACCAAATTCCTAAAACTCGCAAAACAACAAGGCGCAACAACACAAAACGGACTCGCAATGCTCCACAGCCAAGCAGATGTATCCCTAAAAATCTGGCTAAATCACAAATAACAAAATACAAATAACCCTTAATCTATAAAATAACAACTTATGAAAATCGAAATTATCAACAAATCGCGTCATGCGCTTCCTCAATACAGCACACCACTATCTGCTGGTATGGACTTACGTGCAAATATCAACGAACCAATAACTCTCAAACCATTAGAACGCCGTTTAATTCCAACAGGACTTTATATAGCTCTACCTGAAGGCTTTGAAGCGCAAATACGTCCTCGCTCAGGCCTTGCTTTCAAAAATGGTATCACCGTACTCAATACTCCTGGTACTATCGACGCAGATTATCGTGGCGAAATTGGCGTTATTTTAGTAAACCTCAGTGCTGATGAATTTACTATTAATGACGGTGATCGCATCTGTCAAATGGTTATTGCACGCCACGAAACAGCAGAATTTATCGAAGTAGAAACACTCTCTTCTACTGAACGTGGCGAAGGTGGTTTTGGCCACACTGGCAAAAAATAATTATGAAACGACTTATAACCATATTATTATGCATCATGCAATGCGTATGGTGCATTGATTTGTTGGCTCACGAAGAGTATGCCGATTCGATGTTTCGTGCCCAAATTGCAGAAGAACAACTCACAGACTCTACCCTGGCCGACCGCCTCTACTACAACCTATTCAAAGCTAAAGAATATCAAATAAAACAACAAAACAACGAAGCACTAAATCTATTAGTTACTAATATCCAACTCGATAGTACAGCTTCATACCCTGAAATATATGCCTCTTCGGCGTATATGATACACCAGATTTTCTACTCAGCACAACAATATAGCGAAGCTTTCCACTTCATCAAACTTGCCTATCAACACAATCCCAACAACAATGTCTATCTACAAAGTTTAGCTTGGATGGAATACGGTTTCCAACAATACGATTTAGCAATAAAACACTTCAAAGAACTTAACAAACGCCTACCTTACAACTCCTCTAACATCTATAGCCTTTGCCAAATATACATCCAAAATCAACAATACAACAAAGCCCTCAAAGAACTCGAAAAATATCAAATCCTCGAAGGCCACTCAGTACAAATACTCAACCAACGCGCCGACATATATATCAAAGCCAACAAACTACAAAACGCAGAGAAAGAAATTATTAACTACATAAAACAATACCCAGAAGACTACTTCGAAACATCTTTCCTACTCGCCAATATCTACAAAATCAAAGGCAAAAACGAAAAACGCTTAACAATCTACAATCAACTAAATCAAAAATACCCCAACAACGGCTCAGTACTCCTCTCATTAGCACAATACTACAAAGAAACTGACGACAATTTATACGAAAAATACACTATCGACGCAGTAAAATCTACTCTATTCAATGCCACCGATGCCGTAAAAATCGTCCGCCCTATACTTTCAGGCTACGTACAAAACAACGACACAACCAACATTTATCCGCTACTCAAAACATTAGCACAAATATACCCTAACGAAACCCCTATCATCGAACTCAAAGCCGATGTATATAAAGCACTTAAAGATACAACCAATTGGCGAACAACCCTCTACGATTTACGTAAAATAAAAGACAAAGATGAATTGCTCGATTTCGAACTCGTAACTCTTGCAGAAAGCCTACAAGATAATCAAGAAATCTACAAACTCACAGAAGAGGGCTACAATAAATACCAAAATGACAAATGGGCATATTACTACATAATCAGTCTCGTAAAAAACGATATGACCGATTCGCTTATAAACAAAAGTATGAGCATTTTACCTAAAATAACAACTCCTAACATCAAAAGTCGTATCTACCAAATGATTGGAGACACATATTCTAATCAAAATCAAGACTCTCTCGCTATGGTAATGTACGATAGTTGCCTTGTATATGATCCAAACAATTCAGGAGCACTCAACAATGTAGCATATAACATCACCAAACAGCCTAATCCCGACCTTAAGAAAGCTGAAAAAATGGCTGCTAAAGCACTTGAATTAGACCCCGAGAGTATCTATGTGCTTGACACTTATGCTTGGATTCTTTTCTTAAGAGGCGACAATTTCTTATCAGAATTATATTTTGATAAACTACTCCGCGTAGAGAAAGAACAAAACACCCAACCAAGTATTGAAACCCTATACCACATCGGATGTCTATACTTAAAAACTAACCGTATAGAACAAGCAAAAGAGATGTGGTACAAGGCATTAGACCTATACAATGCCAATCCAAATGACTTTGATGAAATAGATATAATAGAAACAATTAAAAACTTTTTCAACGACAATGAAAACAAATAAAATTCTAATTATCACGATATTTATTGCTACTATTCTTGCTGGTTGTAAAACACAACAACATAAACAAAAACCAGACAAAGATACAACACAACGTATTTCAATATGCGACTTAACCCAAAAATCATGCAATGCGCAACCTAATTTCGCAACATTGAATATATCAAAAATGTCGATGTCTGTAAACTATGGAGGCACACAATTCACATTCAAATCATCAATACGCATTATCTCTGATAGTATATTATCTATCAGCATACAACCTGCGCTCGGCATCGAAATGTTTCGCGCTGAATTTACTCCTTCAGGGTTTATAGTCTATGATAAACTAAATCGTCGCTACTCAGAAAATAGCTACGAATATATAAAACTCAGCTGGGGATTAAACGTTGATTATAAAGCTATTGAAGCACTATTCTCTCACCGCATATTCATCCCTCAATCAACCGATCCTAACGAAATATGCAAAGACTTCCGCATCGAACACATAGCAGATACCACATCAATCGTAAGCAACACTCCAATAGGCAAATACACACAACAATTCGATATCGACATGAACAACTATCGCCTAACTATGAGCGGATTACAATACGAAAACCAACTTGTCATGGCTATCACTTATGGACTATTAAAAACTTTCGACAAAATCCTATTCCCTGAAACAGTGTACCTCCAAACTACAATGACAGAAACAAACGTCTCAACCACCCTCAACATTGAAAAAATCAAATTCAACGAACCCCTCATTATATCGCCAATCAACACCAGTCGCTACAAAAAAGTAGGTTTCATGGACCTACTCAAAAAATAATAACTACTATCCACCTAATCCAATGTCTATAACAATCCGACAAGCCACAATAAACGATGCCGAATTGATAGCATACACAGTAGGCACAGCTATTGGAGAAGAATCAGTAAAAGAACATCTTGGAACCAATTGGCTCAATATTCTTACAGAAATCTCTCAACTTGATATATCGCAATATAGCTACCACAATACTATTATTGCAGAGATAGATGGCACACCTGCTGGAGCAGTTGTAGCCTACGATGGAGCTCGCCTTAATGAATTACGCACACAAACACTTAGTGTTATACATCAATACAATCCTAATTTTACTTTCTCTGAAGACGAAACCGAAGCTGGTGAATACTATCTCGACTCCCTTTGTGTTCTACCTCAATATCGCAAACAAGGCGTTGCCACATACCTAATTAAGGCTTTATGCAACAAAGTTTTTGCCGAAGGACACATTCGTGTAGGACTAATAGTTGATTTCGACAACCCAAATGCAGAACAACTTTACACCTCATTAGGCTTCAAACGCATCAAAACCCGTATATTTTTAGGACACCAAATGTGGCATTTAGTAAAAGAAAACTACTAAAACAACAAAATAATTATAATACACGCATTAGATACACTACAAAAAACATCTATAACACAACACATTAACTTCTATAAATAAAAAATATAAAATTTTTCTTCAAAATATTTGGTTAGTTCAAAAAAAAAGTGTAACTTTGCATTCGAATTCAGAAGACCTGAATAACCTAATGCCCAGATGGCGGAATTGGTAGACGCGCTGGTCTCAAACACCAGTGGATTCACTTCCATGCCGGTTCGATCCCGGCTCTGGGTACGACAAAACTCTGTAAGTAACTAATAAACAATACTTGCAGAGTTTTTCTTTTTGTCAAAACCTCAAAATTGGTCACTTTTGGTCACCACAATGCAAAAGGTGCCCTAAAAAGAACCTCAAAAATCTACTTCTTGTTGGCGTTTGCCTAAGTTGAGTTCGATTTAAGATAGCTACAAGATACCTCCAAGTTACCACAAAATTATCTAAAAAAATACACAATGTGAGTAGTTGTTGTTTTTTGACGGTTTTCTTGCTTGCACCTTGCTTGCACCTTGCTTGAGGGTTAGGTGGATGAATACACAATGAGAGTGGGTATTAAATAAACAAAATAAAGTCTTAAGAATAATTATTCTTGAGGCTTTTCTTTTTATATATTTTTCGCATTTTTTACAAAAAAACATTGATTTTTGTTTGGAAATTAGAAAAAAGTGTTGTAAATTTGCATGGTTTATACCTTTTATTAGGATGCGATGCACAATATCGCAGTTCAACGAAATAATTATTAACAAAAATATATAATATTATGAACACAAAACTTCAAGAATTGACCGACAAAATCTATGCTGAAGGCGTAGAAAAAGGTAAAAACGAGGCTGCTGAAATCGTTGCTGCTGCAAAAGCTGAGGCTCAACGCATTAAAGAGGCTGCCGAAGCTGAGGCT
>JAZOUT010000123.1:0-1811 GCA_045658305.1 Candidatus Aphodosoma sp.
AGCACTTGACAAATCAAGTAAAATATGCGGCGTTTTTGCTAACTGCGGTTAGGAAAAAGGCCTTTCTAATTAGTGGTGTTCCCACCGACAATTACAAGGAGGCCTATATATGTCAAGTGAAATTCAGATTGTAAAAGAAAAACTTAAACACGCAATTGCTCAGCTATGCAGTACATCGTGGATGTTTGTAAAGAATCCTGCCCGCGATTTTACAAGGGAACGAAAACTCCCATTGCATGAAGTTATCTCCATTCTTCTGTGTATGGAGGGAGGTAGTCTTACAGGTGAATTACTTCGCTATTTTCGTTGCCACCGTCATTCCCCATCCAGTTCAGCATTTATACAACAGCGTCAAAAAATTAACGAATTTGCCTTCCCATCTCTTTTTGACCTCTTTGTAAGAATGACCGACAAGGATAAATTGTACAAAGGATATCGTTTACTTGCAGCTGACGGCTCGGATATTCAGATCCCAACTAACCCAAAACATAAGGATAGTTACTTCCCGGGAACGAATGGTCAAGCTCCGTACAGTATTCTTCATTTGGATGCAGTTTACGATTTACTGCAACATACCTATGTTGATGCGGCTGTGTGTGGTCGACGGGATTGGAACGAAAAAGGTGTTCTGTGCAATATGGTCGACCGTTCCAAGATTGCCAACGCTTTAATTATTGCCGACAGAGGTTATGAAAGCTATAATCTCATGGCCCATATCCAGGAAAAAGGTTGGAAATACCTCATTCGTATCAAAGACATCCATTCTTCCGGTATCGCTGCAGGATTGAATCTGCCGGATCGTGATGAATTTGATGTTTTATTTGAGTTGCGTTTTACAAAGCGACAGACCGCAGAAGCGAAACGGTTGCTAAATGACAAACAAAGGTACAAACTGCTTCCCACAACAACACCTTTTGACTATCTTCCGACGAGTAGTCGTAAGTACGACCCTCTTGCATTTTATTACTTGCCATTTCGTATCGTCAGATTCAAAATATCTGACACTACTTACGAAACGGTTATTACAAATTTGGATACCGAAAGCTTTCCTCCTGATGAGTTAAAATGCCTCTATGGTATGCGTTGGGGCATTGAAACCTCTTTCCGTGAACTTAAATATACTGTCGGCTTACTCCATTTTCATGCAAAAAAGGTGGAGAACATTACCCAGGAGATCTTTGCCAGACTGATCATGTACAACTTTTCTGAATTGATTACCTCGCACGTAGTCATTCAAAAGCCCAACAGAAAACACCCTTACAAAGCAAATTTTTCTGTTGCTGTACAGGTTTGCAGACAATTCCTTCTTGGTAATATTTCTCCACCTGATCTTGAAGCCACCATAAGCAAGAATGTTTCTGTCACTCGCCCTGGCAGAAGCAATCCACGTCATATGGTTGTGAAACACGCCGTTAGCTTCCTCTATAGAGTAGCATAATTTTTCTGTTTTGAATAGCTTTTTTAAGCGGATTTTTTTATCCGCTTATTTGTCATGCCCAAATAGCAGAAAAAGTGCATCCGTTGCCAGATGCACTCATTCGTTGAAGGACTACCTTTCGGAACAATATCACTAACTTAGTGACATTGCCCCCACGGGCATCCCGGTTTTTTATTGGGAAAATTCCAATTTCAGTTTATCGTGCAGTTTAATTGTGTCCGTAGGGGCGGCCCTGTGTGGCCGCCCGGAGCGTAACGACCAACAAACTGTAACGACCAACACAGAAATGCAAAAAATATGTCATTGCGAAGCCGTGAGGCTCTTTGCGTTTGACGGGCCGCTACCAAATCCTTAGGTTTCGGGCGGCCACACA
>JAZOUT010000124.1:0-37404 GCA_045658305.1 Candidatus Aphodosoma sp.
CGTGAATCAGCGATAACAATGTGGTAGTAGGCATACCCTTTACGACCATTGCGTTGCAATCTAATTTTAGTTGCCATTCTTTTTCTTTGATTTTTAATTTGTTAATACCTAAAATGCTTTTTCTCGAAAAGCGGTGCAAAGGTACAAAAAAAAATCCATAGTACAAAGTTTTTTTGAATATTTATTTTTGTACTATGGTTTTATTGACACATTATCCAAGCATTTTTAGCTATTGGGACTTCGTTGCGGATGCTATCCATGTATTGTAGAGCGTCCTTGTATTTGTTGAAACCTGCAGCAGAAATGCGGAATTTTCCTTTAGATTCGATGATTTGTAGTTGGTGGTGGTCGAAGTATGTGTGATGAGCTATATATTCTTCGGCATCTTCGCGTGATGTAAGACTTGCGATGATGAGGTGATATCGAGAGTTGAGAGTTGAGAGTTTAGAGTTTAGAGTTTTTTGAGGTTTGGTTGTGTTTACAGTATTTATAGTATTCATAGAGGCAATAGTATCTATAGCACCTATAGTATTTATAGAATCTGTAATCTGTAATCTGTAATCTGTAATCTGTTTGTAGAATGAAGCTTCGTGTGTTGTGTCGGTTACGGGAGTTGGGATTAAGAGGGAGAAGATGAATGCAATGATTAGTATAGCGGCGTAGCGAACGATGTTTGACGATGCGCGAGGTATGTTGAATGTGATAGTATTATCATTGCTTGATTTTGTGGCAAGTTGTTTGAGATTTACTATTGGTAAGCCGATGTTTTCAGGTAGGAAGTTACAATCTGTGTTTTTGCAGACGATTGTATTGTCGGCTGAGAGTGATAGGACTCCGATGCGACCGAGAATGAATGTGTTGCCTAAATTTAATGATGTAGTGATTTGCTCAACATCAGCTTTTATTGCTGCGAGGGCAGTTGTATAACTTATGTGGCGGTCTTGCATATAGGATTCGGCAAGTAGTCCGTCGTGATATGTGAGAAGGTGGTTAAATCTTACTCGTTGAGCTGGTGCATATAGTTGATTATTGCGTATAGACGCTTTGTCACGATAGGTAACAAACCCACCGAGACCTGGCACTATCACACATTCGTGTTGAATGAGTAGCGACTCTATATGTTGAGCAAGATTTTTCACGATGCAAAGTTAAGAAAAAATGCACAATGCACAATGCACAATGCACAATTTTGAGAGGTTATTTTCGATGTTTTAGTTTTCGAGGTTGATTATTAGTTGGTTGGAATAGGTGGTTGGGTGTGTTTTTATTTCTTCGAGTTTATTATTAATAATGTGATTGAGGTCAGATGTGCGGAACGTGATGTTAGTTATGAGGCTTTCAATGGCGCGGAAAGCTGAGATTTCGTCGAGATCTTGCGGATTTATGTGTTCGATTGCTAGTTTAAGATGCTCGGTATTGAGGTTGGTAGTTTGTCTGGCGAGGGTGTGGTAGGCAGTGAGGCGAAGGTGGTGGTTTTCGCTTTGCTCGAGTTGTAATATTTCTTTGGTGAGGTTGGTAGTTTTGCGAAGTAGAGCGAAGGCAAATATTTCGGCAAGTTCGATAGTTGTGATGCCCTCTTGCCAATCAGAAAGGCGTTCGGCTGTGAGTTCTTGGGGTGGACAAAGTAGGGTAGCGAGAAGTTTAGTTTCGCGGATAGGCATGAGCCAAAGTCGGTAGGCGAGGGTGTAGTTGGGTGTATAGTTTTGTGCTATTTCTACAAGGCGAGTCCACGCAACGCCGAAATTTTGCTTATATTCGAGGCCTGAATTGTCGATATTTTCGGCACAAATGCCATTCATAGAGAGATAAATTGCGCGACGGATTGATTTTATTTGGTTTTCAATCTCTTCATTTACAGTGAAATATTTGATTTGTTTCATTTCTTTTGAAAAAATATTATAAAATAGTTGTGTGAATCGATAAAAAGTTGTAACTTTGCACTCGCAAAACAGACCTGGTGGATGTAGCTCAGTTGGTTAGAGTATCAGATTGTGGTCCTGAGGGTCGTGGGTTCGATCCCCATCATCCACCCAGCTTTTTGGAGAGACGCTTTTTTGAGCGTCTCTTTTTTTGTGTTTTATTTTGAAGACAGAATAACAAAAGAACATAAGAAGATTTTTTTTCTCCCACAAATTACACGAATTATCACAAATACATATTTGTTTGTGAGGATTTGTGTGATTTGTGGGCTTTTTTTTGAACATAAATTTCCGTTAATTATTCGTAAATTTTTTGTCAGTATTGTTTTAATTTGCGATTGATTTATGATAATTTACGTTATAATTATGTTCTTATGTTATTTTGTCTTTTTATTGTTTTATCGGAAGATGGCAGGGATATCGGTGTCGAATTTCATTACCTCGCGAGTTACGGGGTGGATGAAAGAGATGACTTGAGCATGTAGGCAGAGGCGACCGAGAGGGTTGGATTGTGCGCCATAGCGTTTGTCGCCAGCGATAGGGTGACCGATAGACGAGAGTTGCACGCGAATTTGGTTTTTACGGCCAGTTTCGAGGGTGATTTCGACGAGGGTGTAGCGACCATTGTTTTTGATAACACGATAGTTAGTGATAGCTTTTTTGCCACCATTGTCGACAGGAGAAGCCTGCATTTTGAGAGATTTAGGATTCTCGGTGAGCCAAGAGACGATTTGACCCTCAGACTGTTCCATTTCGCCTTCGACAACGCCAACGTATTGACGGCGAATGATGTTTTCATTCCAGCGCTCTTGTAGGATTTCTTGAATCTCTTCGGATTTAGCAAAGAGGAGTAGACCAGAAGTGTCGCGGTCGAGGCGGTGAACGATGAAGATACGATTGTTTTTGTTGCGACGGCGCACATGTTCCATCATGACAGAGTAGGCAGTTTGTTCGCCTTCGCGGCCAGTGGACATAGTGAGTACGCCAGGTTTTTTGTCGACCACGATGATGTGGTCGTCTTCGTATAAGATTTTTACCTTGTGGTTAGGGTTTTGGCGTTCTTCGCCCACGCTACGCCAAGTGAGGCGGTCGCCTGCACGGAGGTGTAGGTCAAACGCAGTTTCGGTTTTGCCATTGATAGCGATTTGGCGGTGGGTGAGATATGATTTGATTGCGCTACGGCTTTGGTGAGGCCATATTTCAATCATATATTCGAGGAGTTGAGCATCGTGCTTAACTGTGTAGTTTTGATCAGGGATTGAGTTTTTGCGTTGTGGTGGGGTTGATTTTTTTGCCATAGTTGTTTTTTGTTGTTTTAGACAGGAAGACAAGAGAACAAGATTTTCTCACTGATATTTTTTTTTCTCACGGAATTCACAGATTTCACCGCATAGGATTTCTCGCTTTGCTCGAAATTGTCTTCCGGTATTAGTTTTTTAGACAAGAAGACATGAGAACAAGATTTTTTTGATTAGTCGGATTAGCCTAATTTGTTAAATTGAACGGATTGGCTGTTTTTGAGAGAGTTAGTCCTCTTTGATGATGTAAACATCTTCGTTTTTGCCCTTCATTTTGTATTCTTCGCGGGCAAATTTTTCTAATTCTTCAGGGTTGGATTGGATAGCATCGAGAAACTCTTGGTCTTTCTTGATGTTTTCTTCGTATTGTGCTTTTTCTTTTTGGAGTTCGCGTTTTTCGAGATAAGCTTTGTAGCGGTCGATGAGACTATTGTCATCAACGAATATGATAATGATTGCAAAAATAGCAAGTGTGATAGTGTATTTGTTTATCCACTTGTTTTGCTTGAGTTTGATATAGAAGAGTTTTAGTTTGTTCATAATAATTTAGTTTAGATATGCAAAGGTACGAAAAAAAGTTGGAATTTGCGGTGTTTTATTTTGGGATTTTTTTTGTGTTTTTTTTGTTCTTTGTACATAGGATTATATTATATTTATAGTATATTTATTCTATGTTTATCATATATTTATAGTATATTTATTATATGTTATAGTATTGGTAAGGGTCGGGTGTACTTTTGGAAGGAAAAAGTGTTGGTTATATGGGGGAATAGGTTTGGTTGTAAATAAATGTGTGAAATCATTGCACAATCAAAAAAAAATTCATACCTTTGCCGAAAATAAAAATTTAAAACATATTGCCTATGACAAAATGATGCATCGTGTGATGCAAGCACTATAGTTTACATATCGGGAAAAGCGTTAAAGCTGTATCTTGCTTTTTTGAAATCTGGACAATTTCACAAAACGAATCAAGAACAAAAGCTTACAACGCTCACGCTGTATAGCGTGGGCTTTTGTTCGTATAATTTGATTCGTTTAGGTAGTCCAGAACCTCAAAAAGCAGATTGTCGAAGAAAGTTCCACGCTTTTTTTGTGTCTGCATCTAACTTAACTTGATGGAACTGGGACGAATCCGAAAATCCTAAAAATAGAGTAGGAGAAAAATTAAATTTATAATTTATGACGAAAAGAGAAAAAGCAGCTACTATTTTTGAAGAATTGATGCAGCGATTGGATAATCCAATTCGTTTAACCAAAGATTATTATTTGCATGAAGTTATTAATCCTAATTCTAATATGGTCGCTCTTATTTATTATGCATTTTCAATTTTAAGAGATGATAGTAATGTTGTATTAATTAAAGATAAATTTAAGTTATCAGCAACACCTTCAGAGTTAGATGATATTTTATGTGAATATGAAAATTTAATTTGGATTGATTAACTATTAAAAATTTAAAAATTATGAAAAAGATTTTATTTTGTGTATTAGTTTGTCTATTTGTATTTGCGTTTAGTTCTTGTGAACGTAATATTTATCATGAGGATGAAAAAATTGAAAGTGTTAATCCTAAAGATGAAATTAACTATTGTGAAGTAGGAGTTGCTTTTGGTTCCCCAAATGCGGATGCATTTTATCCTTATGACTATCCATCTAATAATTATAAGGATTTTAAAATAACTTATGAAGGAGGTTATGGTATTTATCCTGGTGCTTATTTAGTGCCACAGGGTACATCATTTAAAGTACAATGGCGTTATAACGGGTCGATGTGTCAAAAAACTTTTGATGTGGCATCTGCTAAAGTTTTAAATATTGCTATTGAATATGATGAAGCAACTATAATAATGTATTTGTATTAGAGATAAGTAAATCTGTTGCCCTATGGAGAAGTCAGATTTATTTTATTGCTCATTATTTAACTTTAAAAAATAAAAAGAACTATGAAAAAATTATTTTTATTGCCTTTAATGGCGTTTGTGATGTTATTTACATCTTGTGAAAAAGTAGAATTGTTTGATGGCTTTGTTGAACCATGTCATGAATTTGGAGCTTCATCAGCTGTAGTGAAAAAGTATATGTCGAAACTCGATGTTACTTTGTTGGATGAAGATTTAGATGAAAATTATTTATCATTGGAATATGGTAATTATGGCGTGATAAATTATTTTTATTATGAATTTGAAGATGATAAATTGTATGATGCTTACATGGAAGTAGATGCAGGGGCTTATTCTGATGTGGTTGCTCAGATGGATAAAAAGTACACATTGTTAAAATCGATGCCAGCAGAAGAGGAAGATGGAGAATATAGATATTACGTAAATGGCGATAAATCTATAATAGTTTCTATTTTTGTGCCAAATGATTTTGATTCATACGAATGGGATTCTTTTTATGTAAATTATTATTGTCCAGAAACTCTTGGTGAGATACGTGAATTGTTAGGATTGTAATATTAAATTTTAATGATATGGTTGGACTTGAAAAAAAGTCCGACTTTTTTGTTTTTAATCTTGATTAATTGATTTATTTTTTGTAAATTTGCATGCTTAATTTAGGGTTATTGTATTTATATTTGAAAATATTATGTCAGAAGAATTGGAAAATCAAGAGAATGAGGCGGTTGGGTCGTATGAGGATATGACAGATGGAATGCATTCGGACTACAAAGTGAGCGATGGCAAGGGGGATGATGTGTTTCATCTCTCGGGGATGTTTCGTACGTGGTTTTTGGATTATGCGTCGTATGTGAACTTGGAGCGTGCGATACCACATATCAACGACGGATTGAAGCCTGTGCAACGTCGTGTGCTATACGCAATGCGCAGATTGGATGATGGGCGATATAATAAAGTGGCTAATATAGTGGGACATACGATGCAGTTTCACCCTCACGGTGATGCGTCGATAGGCGATGCGTTGGTGAATATTGGACAGAAAAATCTCTTGGTGGACTGTCAGGGTAACTGGGGTAATATATTGACTGGAGATGGGGCAGCAGCACCACGTTATATAGAGGCGAGATTGACGAAATTTGCGTTGGAGGCAGTGTTTAATCCAAAGACAACACAGTGGAAGCCATCGTATGACGGAAGAAACAAAGAGCCGATATCGTTGCCTGTGAAGTTCCCATTGCTTTTGGCGCAAGGGTCAGAGGGTATCGGATTGGGCTTGAATTCGAGAATATTGCCTCATAACTTTGGTGAATTGTGTGATGCATCGGTGGCATGTTTGAAAGGAGAGGAGTTTGAATTGTATCCAGACTTTCCGACTGGGGGTATGATGGATGTGTCGAAATACAACGACGGAGAGCGTGGCGGTAAGTTGGCAATACGTGCGAAGATAGAGAAGATAGACAACAAGACATTGAAGATAGTGGAGGTGCCATACGGCGTGACATCGGGAGTGTTGATGGATTCGATAGTGAAGGCGCACGAGAAAGGTAAGTTGAATATCAAGAAGATAGACGATAATACATCGAAAAACGTAGAGATACGCGTGCATTTGGAAGCGAAGACATCGAGCGACAAGACAATAGATGCGTTGTATGCCTTCACGAAATGTCAGGTGAACTATTCGCCAAACTGCTGTGTAGTAGATGATAACAAACCATGCTTTATCACTGTGTCGGAAGTGTTGAGACGAAGCACTAATAGCACAGTGGATTTGTTGCGTCAAGAATTGGAGATAGAGAGAGGTGAATTGAGCGAACAATTGCACTTTGCGTCGTTGGAGAAGATATTTATTGAAGAACGTATTTATAAAGATAAACAATTCGAGCAAGCGAAGTCGGTAGATGCGGCGTTAGACCATATAGACACAAGATTAGAGCCATATAAACCAAAATTTATACGTGATGTGACCCGTGAGGATTTGCAACGATTGTTGGAAATAAAGATGGCGCGTATCTTGAAATTCAACACCGACAAAGCCGAAGAGCAGATAGTGGCGTTGAAAGATAGAATAAAAGAGTTGGACTATAAATTGGCACATATTATAGACCATGCAATAGAGTGGTTTGAACACTTGAAGGCGAAATATGCACATTTGTATCCACGTCAGACAGAGTTGCGCAACTTTGAAACAATACAGGTGGCAAAAGTGGTAGAAGCCAACGAAAAACTTTATATCAACCACGAAGAAGGATTTGTGGGTATAGGATTGAAGAAGGATGAAAACACCGAGTTTGTGACAAACTGCTCGGATATGGACGATATAATCATCTTCTATAAAGATGGTAAATATAAAGTGATAAAAGTGGCCGACAAAGTGTATGTGGGCAAGAATATATTGCACGTGGGCGTGTGGGTGAAGAACGACAAACGCACGATTTATAATGCCGTTTATCGTAACGGAAAAGATAAGGGATACTATATTAAACGCTTTGCAGTGAGCGCAGTGACACGCGATAAAGAGTATGATTTGACACAAGGCGTGACAGGATCGAAAGTGGTGTATTTCTCGGCTAACCCAAATGGAGAGGCAGAGATAATCAAGGTGCAATTGAAGCCAACGACACGCAGAATAAAGAATTTGACATTCGAGAAAGACTTCTCAGAGATAGCAATTAAAGGGCGTGATGCGATGGGTAATATACTCACGAAATTTGATGTGGCGAAGATAGTGTTGAAACAAAAAGGAGGTTCGACATTGGGTGGCACGGATATCTATTTCGACCGCGATGTGTTGCGCTTAAATGTAGATAAACGAGGCGAATATATTGGCAACTTCGATGGTGACGATCAGATATTAGTAGTGACAAAATCGGGCGATTTCTATACAACAAGTTTCGACTTGAATAATCACTACGACGATGATTTGATGCTGATAGAGAAATTTGATGCAGCGAAAGTGTGGACAGCAGTGTTGTATGACGACGAGCAAAAGTATCACTATATCAAGCGATTCACATTCGAAGTGGTGAAAAATCGCACATCATATTTGATAGTAGGAGGCAATTCGCGAGTAGATTTGTTGACCGATACAGTATATCCACGATTGAAGGTGACATTTGGCGGTGGCGATTCGTTCCGAGAAGCAATAGAGATAGATGCAGAAGAGTTTATCGGAGTGAAGGGCTATAAAGCAAAAGGTAAGCGATTGAGTAATTATGTGGTAGCTGAAGTAGAAGAATTGGAACCATTGCGTCAGCCAGAGCAGATTGAGGATGGAGGAGAGCAAAGTGAGGAGGATGTGTTGGCAGGAATAGAGATAGTATCTACACAACCCGAAGACCTAGAGCAGATAACAGATGAAAGATCACAGAGTACAGATGATGGGCAGATGAGTTTGTTTTAGGGAGCAAGGAGTAGGGAGTATGTAATTGACGGTTTTCTTGCTTGCAGTTTGCTTGAAGGTAAGGTATCTTATCTTGGAAAATTGATTAAGTTGAAAAAATAGAACTAAAAAATGAAAAAACTATTATTGCTTTTATTGTGCATTGTGCATTGTGTATTGTGCATTGATATAAAGGCGCAGGATGATGCAGAGTCGATTGTGTCGGGGGATGTTGAGGTAGAGGGGCTGGATAATTTTTGGGTAGAGAGTAGATTGATTACTGATATTGATGGTTTAGAATTGCAAAAAGTGGCGCGTCCAGTAGGAGGTAATGTAGCATTTTTGACGCATGTGCAGAAATATATGTCGAAAGTGTTTAATATTCTTTTTGAGAAATATCCCACAGAGATGTTGAGTATGATAGGCACGAGAGAAGAGATGCATATTGAATTTACAGTAACAAAGAATGCTGAAATACAATTGGACTCAATAAGTAATGGTGCTATATTTGGTATTGATGTAGTGGTGGCGGATAAATTGTTTAAGTCATATAAGAGGAGGTGGATGCCTGCTAAGGTTAATGGAGAAGCGGTAGATTCGAGAGTGGAATTGGTGATAGATGTTTCGATTTAGGGAGTAGGGAGTAAGGGCTTGACATATTCTTTTGGTCTTTGGCTCATTCCTTAAACTTAGGGGGAGATTGTTTGAGTGTATGTGATTTTTCGTTGAAAATAGTTGTATATATAAAATTTTTATGTAACTTTGCAAATTGTTGTATGACAATTCGCATTTTATGGAAAAACCAATCGTTAACAATTAATAATTAATCATTAATAATTAAATTTAAATATCATGGGAGCAATTAAATCATTTGAAGATTTGAAAGCGTATTTGACTTCAGGTAATGGAGTTACACGTAAAAAAATGGCAGTAGCTAATGCTGTAGATATGCACTCGCTCGAAGCAGCAATGCAAGCAGTGAAAGAGGGCATTGTAGAGGTTTATCTTGTAGGTGATGGTAAAATTATTAATGAACGTTTGGAATTTTATTTTGCATCGGCAGATAAAACATACGTTCACGTTGTAGATGTAGCTGATCCACAAGCAGCATGCGAAGAAGCAGTGCGCATGGTGAAAGAAAACGAATGCGATATCTTGATGAAAGGTATGGTTAACACAGACGTTATTCTTCGTGTAGTGTTGAATAAAGAGAAAGGTATCCTTCCTAAAGGTCGCGTATTGACATACAATTCAATTCTTAATATTCCTGGTTATCATAAACTTGCGTTCTTTACAGACCCAGCAGTTATTCCTGCTCCAAACAAAGAACAACGCATCGAGATGATTAAATATGCGCTTGAAACAGCACGTAAATTTGGTGTAGAACAACCAAAAGTGGCTCTTTTGCACGCAACAGAAAAACCAAATCCAAAAATTGCGTTTATGCAAGACTATTTGGATATTATTGAACTTTGGAAACAAGGCGAATTTGGCGATTGTATCATCGATGGTCCAATGGATGTATTCATTGCAATGGATAAAGAACGTGGCGGTATTAAAAACGTACCTTCTCCAATTCTTGGTGATGCTGACGTACTTATCTTCCCTGACTTCCAATCGGCTAACTGCTTCTATAAAGGTTTAGTATCATTCGGTGGTGCAGGTATGGCTGGTCTCCTCCAAGGTACAGAAAAACCAGTAGTTCTTAACTCGCGTTCAGATAGTGAAGAATGTAAATTCTACAGCATCTGTATGGCAGCTATTTTGGCTCAATAATAAAGTGTTTTTTTAATATTTATTTCATTTACTTCATTACATAGTGTTTAGCTATGTAATGAAGTGTGGAATATGTGTGTTGCAAGTTATGAAAAAATCAATAGTTTTATTTGGACTTATTTTTTTTGTTTTCGGCAGCATTTTTTCTAAAAATGATTCTATTGGATATAATCTAGAATGGAATTTGAGATTAAGTTTTGCATTGCAGGAATCGCATGTAGGGTCTCAAATTGTAAATGGGATAAAATGTGAAGCTTCTTATGCAGAGCCACATTTGGCAATTGATTTTGATTGTAGATTTGACAATATGTCATTTGGACCATATTTGGGATATACGCGTTATTTAGACTCTCCATTTATATTTGCTGGAGTTCATAGTATGAATTATGGGGTAAATATGCGATATCATTTGTCTAATTTGCCCAAGTGGTTTGATGTTTATCTATTAGGTAAGATAGGAGGTTTACATTTGTTTACAGAGCGAATGTATGTGGAACTTTTTAAGCAATATAATATTAAATTGCTTTTTTGTGAAAATAATAAATTTGAAGTGGGTGCAGGCTTAGGGATGGGATTTTATTTCACCAAACATTTTGGTATGTTTGGTGAATTTGTAGCTGGTCAGTTTTATACTTCTCATTATAATTGGAGAGTTGGATTTTTGTTTAGAATATAAGAGTTTGGGAATTAAGTTGACTTGAATTTTTTTAATAGATAATTTGTTTTTGTTGTGAATTTGAGTTTGAAAAAATGAAAAAGCAAATAATTATACTATTGTTGACCTTTTTGACTTTTGACCTTTGTGCTCAAAATGATTCTGTTAGGTTTGAGACGTTATGGAATGTGCGCGTTAGTTTTGCAATGCAAGAGTCGTGTATTCCTAACGAGGGAATCTCTTATAATGGAGAGCGTTATGATCTTTCATATTTTGAGCCTCACGTGGCGTTGGATTTTGATTATCGAATTAATGATTTTTCAATAGGAGCATATTTAGGTTATACTAGATATTTGTGGTATGCTCGTTATTTTTATGATAATGTAAGCATTGGCGATCATGCTTTAAATTATGGTATGAATGTTCGTTATTATCTACCAATTTTAACTTCTTTAAAATGGTTTGATTGTTATGTGTTAGGAAAGATTGGTGGGGTTCGATTATTTTTGGATCCAGTTGCTGAGTTTAAGGAAAATAAATATGGTGTGATGGAACCTCTTTCAAAAGATTTCAAATTGACATTAAATGATCGTTTTGAAGTAGGAGCAGGATTAGGTGTGAGTTTTTATTTGTTGAAGCAATTTGGAATGTTTGGAGAATTTGCAGTAGGACAATTTTATACATCCCACTATAATTGGAGAGTGGGTTTCTTAGTTAGAATTTAAAAGTAAAATCAATATTAATATATTTTAATTTTTTTATTATGAAAAAAATCTTAGTTATCAATCCAGGTTCAACTTCTACAAAATTCGCTGTTTATCACGACGAAGAAGCAGTATTCACAAAAACATTGCGTCACCAAGGCGAAGAGTTGGCACCTTATCCAAATGTAGCATCACAATACGAATTCCGTAAAGAGACAATCCTCAATGCATTGAAAGAAGAGGGTATCGCTATTGACTTTGATATTATCGTAGGTCGTGGTGGTCTTTTGCGTCCAATCGCATCAGGTGTTTATGAAGTAAACGAAGAGATGCGTGAAACACTTCTCGCAGCTAAATATGGCGAACATGCATGTAACCTCGGTGGTTTGATTGCAGCTGATATCGCTAAAGGTTTGGGTTGTAAAGCTGTAATTGCTGACCCAGTGGTAGTTGACGAAATGCAAGACGTGGCTCGCATCAGCGGTCGTCCTGAAATTCCAAACGTATCTATCTTCCACGCATTGAACCAAAAAGCTATTGCTCGTCGTTATGCAAAAGAGGTAGGCAAAGCATATGAAGAATTGAATGTAATCGTTGCTCACCTTGGTGGTGGTGTATCAGTAGGTGCACACCAAAAAGGTAAAGTAATTGACGTAAACTGCGCATTGGGTGGTGATGGTCCTTTCTCACCAGAACGCGTTGGTACACTTTCGGCTTCTGGCTTGATGAATCTTTGCTTCTCAGGCAAATATACAAAAGACGAAGTTAAGAAAATGTTGATTGGTAATGGTGGTTTGATGGCTCATCTTGGTTTGAACGATGCTTATCAAGTAGAAATCAAAGCAGAAAAAGAAGGCGATCCACAAGCAAAACTTATCTACGATGCAATGGCATATCAAGTAGGTAAAGCTATTGGTGACAAAGCAGCTGTATTGAAAGGTAAAGTAGATGCTATCCTCGTTACTGGCGGTATCGCTTATGGTAAAGGCTTTGTTAAATATATCGCTGATATGGTTGACTTTATCGCTCCAGTTAAAGTATATCCAGGTGAAGACGAACTTGGTGCTTTGGCATCTAATGGTCTTCGCGTATTGAATGGAGAAGAGTGCTTGAAATACTAATTTAATTTTAAGATAAAAGACATGAGACACGGTAATATAGTGTCTTGTGTCTTTTTTGGATATTATTTCAATTTGAATATTAAAATTTTGTGATTATGAAAAAATTATTACTTTTTGTTTTTTGTTTTTTGACTTTGTGTGTGAATGCACAAAGAATTGATGTTCTTCTTGATGGTGCAGCTTTTTCTATGTCATCTCCTAATGGTATGTATGTTGCTGGAAATATGGATGATGCGGCAGTTTATTATAACACTGAGGCTAAAAAAATTGTGGCTTTGGAAGGTGAAGTTCAAGATGATGGCGGTTGCTTTGTTTGGGATATGAATGATAAGGGTCAACTCGCTGTTGATTGGAAGAATCAAGCAGCTCTTTGGTCTGAAAGTGAGGGTTTTATTGTGTTGCCAATGCCTGAAGGTTTGAATAGAAAGGAGAAGGCTTATAGTGCTGCTCGTTGTATTACTAATGATGGTAAGTATGTGGTAGTTTCTTTTGGTTCTCCTACTGTTAGTCTTTATCTTTATGTTAAGGGTGATGATGGTTCTTATTCTATGGATAAGTTGACTATGCCTGAGGTTGCTCCTATTTATAATCAAATTGCTCAGTTTGTTGTTCCTTGTGGTATTGCAAATGATGGTAATCGTATTCTTGGTCGTTTCTTGGTTGAAACTGCTGAGTTTGAGTTGCCTTTTGTATGGGAACGTACTCCTGGTGGGGATTGGAGTATTCGTTGGATTGCTCTTGATTTTGTTGTGCCTGGTGGTAAAACTGATGCTGAATTTTATGGTGTAGAGTTTGAGTTTGATGGTGATCCAACTACGGATCCTGAGGGTTTTGAGGCAGCTCAAAATGAGTGGTTGCAAAAACGTCAAGATTATTATGATGTTATTGATGCTGTTTCGACTGGTTATTATTATGCAGGAGAAAGGGGTGATTTGTCGGATTTGCGTATGAGTGAAAATGGTAAATATGCAAAAATGAATATATCATTTAAAGATTTGGCATCAACTGAAGAAGAACCTATGGTAGTAAACTATCCAGCTGTGATTGATTTGGAAACAGAGCAAGTTTATGTGTTTACTTGTCTTGAAAATGCTGGTTGTTTGTCTGTTACTAATGATGGTGTGGTATCGTTGGCAACACCAAAGGTAGAGTATTTCCGTTATGCTCATATTGCTTCTATTGCTGATCCTACAAAATCACAGACTTTGACTGAATGGACTAAGCAACAAACTGGAGATAAGATTGATTTGGCTAAGTATATGACTTATACAGATGATCAAGGTCAGTCTATGGTTGCTGATGGTTCGGCTATATTACGTGCTGATGGTAGAGGTTATTTTACTAATCAGTATAATGGTTTTGGAGGTAATCAACGTTATGAAACTTATTTTGTTAGTTTTGATGCTGAAACAGCTAATGAGGTAGTTGTTGATAATGGTTTTGTAGTTTATCCTAATCCTACTGATGGTGTGTTGTTTGTGTCTGAGGATATGGTTAATGTTCGTTTGATGGATGTCACTGGTCGTGTTGTTTATGAGGCTTCTGATGTTGTGGATGGTATTGATTTGTCTACTTTGGTGGCTGGTACATATATTTTTACTGCTGAAATGGATGGGAAAATTATAACAACTAAGGTGGTTAAAAAATAGTTGTTTTGTTGCTTGAAGGTTGCTTGAACCTTGCTGTTTTGATGTAATCAATAGAGTGTAATTAGTGGATTTTCTAGATATTCTAGAACCTATAGAATATCTAGAAAATTTTATTTTTAATTTTTGTTTTAAAGATTATTTTATGAAAAGATTGTTTTTGATTGTTTTTGTTTTGTGCTTTGTGTTTTGTGCATTGCTTCAGGCTCAAACTAAGTGTGAAACTATTGCTGAGATAAGGGCTTTGGATAGTGGTACGGAATGTGTTTATGAGGGTTATGCTTTGGCTACGTTTTATGATGGCTATAATGGTATAATGATTCAGGATGAGACTGGTGTGTTGTTATTGAAGAATTCTAAGTGTTCTTATGGTAATACGAGTATTGTGGCTCCTGGTATGGAGGTTAGTAATGTTAAGGGTAAGTTTATGACTGGTAGTAATATGATTGCTCGTATTGAGGTTAGTAATAGTGATGTGTCTAAGATGGATGTTTATGAGGAGGCTGAGTCTGTTTTGGTGCCTAAGGTTGTTGATTTTGATACGTATATGAATGATATTGATGGTTATGAGGGGGTTGTTGTTAGACTTACTAATGTGAATATTCGTACGTTAGAGGGTACGACTACTAGTCAGATTTATTCTTTA
The DNA here is from genome assembly GCA_045658305.1 of Candidatus Aphodosoma sp. GTDB lineage: Bacteria > Bacteroidota > Bacteroidia > Bacteroidales > Paludibacteraceae > Aphodosoma. The sequence continues at coordinate 15,049 of JAZOUT010000124.1, forward strand.
ACAACGGATAAGGTGTTGAAGTTGTCGTTTTCTAATGCTCCTGGTGCTCAGGTGCCTTTGCGTGCTGATTTGCTTGGTTTTCTTAGTGCCGATTGGTCAGGTAACATTTTTCAAGTTGCTAATGTTGATGCTATTGAGGCTTATACTTATAGGTCGATTAATAATTTGAAGGTTGGTGTTACTAAGAATGTTGGTAAGGAGTATGAGTTGGCTGATACTTTTACGGTTACTAATGTTGTGAATATGCCGTCTAATAAGGTTGTTTATATACAGGAGGAGAGTAGTAGTTATAATTTTGGTTTGAGAGTGGTGTTATCTTCTGATGTTGATGTGAAGATTGGTGATAGGGTGACTGGTTTTGGTGGTGTGTTTGAGCCTTATGTTAAGGGTGATACTCAAAAGAGTGCTACGTTGATTCAGTCGGCATCTAAATCTGTGGTTGTTGTTTCTTCTGGTGCTCAATCGCGTGTGCTTTCAAATTATATTTATACGCTTACTGATAATGATATGCAGAATGCGTATATGTATGATGGTTCTTTGTTTAGCTTGTCGGGTGGTGTTGTTACTAAGACTGCTAATGGTTATTCTTATGTTGTTGAGAATGAGAATGGTCAGGGTAGAAAGGAGATTGCACTTCGAGTTGCAAATGTGGATGATTTGTCGGCTTATGTAGGTAAAGAATGTCCTGTTCAGGGTGTTTTGGATGTTGCTGCAACGTATCCAGAGAATCAGTTGACTATTGTTTTGCGTAGTACAAAGGATTTCTTGGAGTCAAATGTTCAGTTTAATTCGGTGGCGGAACTTATTGCTGCTGGTGAACCTGCTGGTACTAGTGTGACTTATGAGTTGGTAAATCCGGTTCTTGTTACTTATAAATTTACCAAGGGTGGTGGTGATGATGCTGTAGTTTCTTATTTTGCTATAGTACAAGATGAAACAGAGGGTATTGTGCTTAGTTTAGGTGCTGAGGATTTGTTGAATGTTGCGGTAGGTGATTCGGTTGTTGGTATTAAAGGTGTTTATAGCAATATGCGTGGATTGACTACTGATATTCTTGATGTTACTGAAGCTTTGAGAAAGGATGTTGTGGTTAGAAATTCTAATAATAGTATTGTTCCTATTGAGGTTACATTTGCTCAGTTGTTGGCTGATAAGCAACAGTATTCGAATAGGGTAGTAGTTGTTAATAATGTGCAAAATAATAGAGTTGAGCATACGAATAATGATGGTTCGTTGTGGCTTGAATATTATTTTACACAGGGTGAAGATAGATTGGATTATACTTTGGATGCAGATGGTAAGCCTTATTTTACGTTTTATGCTGATATGAGTATTACTGGTGTGGTTGATGATAGGGTGATTGGTGGTTATTATTCTGTATGGCCTTTGAGTCAGGCTCATATTGTTAATTTGAATCCTACAGAAGTAGATTATTTGGTTGATGATGTTAATATTTATTCAAATGATAATACGCTCTATGTTGAGGCTGAAGTTGGTGCAAATATTTCGGTGTTTTCTCTTGTGGGACAATGTTTGTATTCTGCTACAAGTGTTGATGATTTGACTATGATTGATAATATTGTCGAAAGATGTGTGATTGTTAAAGTGAATAATAGTATTTATAAAGTTATTATGTAGTTTAAATTATTGTTTTATAGTATATTATTATGTATGGGAGGTAGTTGATACCTCCCTTTTTTTGTAGTAAAAATATGATTTTTATTGCATATATTTAAAAAAAATAGTAACTTTGCACTTTCAATAAAAAACAAATATTTAATCAATAAAAACAAAAAAATTATGAAAAAACTATTACTTTTAAATTTGTTATTATCAGTAGCATGTGTGTTTGTTAATGCACAAAGTATTGATGTTATGCGTGAGGGTGCAGCGTTTTCAATGATTTCGCCTAATGCGCAACATATTGCAGGAAATATTGATGATATTGCTGTTTATTACAATTCGGAAACAAAATTTGCAGCTTCACTTGAAGGTGAAAATCTTGATGATGGCGGTTGCTTTGTTTGGGATATGAATGATAAAGGTCAACTCGCTGTTGATTGGAAGAAACAAGCTGCTATTTGGACCGAAAGTGAGGGTTTTGTTGTGTTGCCAATGCCTGAAGGTTTGAATAGAAAGGAGAAGGCTTATAGTGCTGCTCGTTGTATTACTAATGATGGTAAGACAGTAGTTGTTTCGTTTGGTGATCCAACTATTAGCGTTTATGTTTATTCTATTAGTGAGGATGGTAATTGGCTAATGACTAAGCTTCCTATGCCTACAGAGGATCCTATTTTCCACCAAATACCTCAATTTGCTTCTCCTATGGGTATTGATGATAATGCTACTCGTATTATGGGTCGCTATCGTATTGATACAGGTCTTGAAGAGTTGCCATTTGCATGGGAGAAAAACACAGAAGGCGAGTGGGTTGTTCGTTGGGTAGCTATGGAGTTTATATGTAAAGGTGGTAAAACAGATGCAGTATATCCAGGCGAATTTGAATTTGATGGCTCGGGTTATAATACAGAAGTAGAACCAGGACAAGAAAAAAGCGAATGGCAAGAAGAATATGACAAAGCCTATGCTGAGTATGACCAAATGTGGGTTGATTATGAAATCGCTATTAGTTCGTTAGCTACAGGTTATTACTGGCATGCTGCTGGCAGTCTTTCTGGTATGCGTATGAGCAAGAATGGTAGATTTGTTAACGCTCAAATATCGAAAGATGGTTTTGGCACATTCCCTGTTGTTATAGACCTTGATGCTGATACTGTTTATGTATTTACTTGTAATCCTGGTGCTGGTTGTTTGTCAGTTACTAATGATGGTATTGTTTCCATTCAAGGTATAATGGACTATTTTTCTTGGACATTTGTATCCTCTATCCAAGATCCAACTAAGTCTATTACTTTGACCGACTACGTAATAGAAAAAACTGCAGGTAAAATCAATCTTGCTGATTACATGACATATGAAACACCAGATGGACCTCGAGTAGCCGAAGGCACAGCTACTTTATCTTCCAACGATAACGGTTTTGTAACTTGGCAATATAATGGCTTTGGTGACAATATGCGTTATGAAACAATAATTGTTAAATATGACGCTAAGGTTGCTAACGAAGTTGTGTTTGATAGTGAACTCGGTGTTTACCCTAACCCAACAGACGGAGTCTTATATTTCTCTGATAATATGGAAGATGTACAATTGATGGACATCACTGGACGTGTTGTCTATAAAGCTTCCGAGGTTGAGACTATGATTGACTTGTCCGATTTGACTGCTGGTACATATATCCTTACAGCTTTTGATGGTGAACACTATATTTCTACAAAAATTATCAAGAAATAATACCACATAAATCATCTAAAACACTTAGATCATCTAAAAAATTTCAACATCAAAACAGCAAGGTTCAAGCAACCTTCAAGCAACAAAACAACTATTTTTTAACCACTACAACCAATATGAAAAAACTATTATTATTCATATCATGTATATTGTGCATCAACCTAAACGCCCAGGTCATCACCAGTGTAATGGATGCACCCTATACAAACATATCCAACAACGGCATCTACTCATTTGGTAATTATGAAGACGTAGCATTCTATTATAATGCAGCTACAGATTACAAACTTGCCTTACAAGGCGACCAACTTGATGATGGAGGTTGTTGGGTTTGGGATATTAACGATTTAGGTCAATTAGCAGTCGAGCATAAGAAACAAGCTGCTATTTGGACCGAAACCAATGGCTATGAATATCTTCCTCTACCTGAGGGAGTATCAAAACGTGCTTATACTGCTGCTCGTTGTATTACTAATGACGGTAAAACAGTGATTGTGTCAGTAGGTTCACCTACCGAGGAGATTTATATTTATACATTAGAAGAAGATAACACATATTCCATTGAAAAACTACCAATCCCATACGAAGACCCAATGTTTCATCAAAGTTTTCAGTTCATAGCACCATGTGATATTGCCGAGAAAGGTGATTTAATTATTGGTCGTTACCGTATTGACACAGGTTTTGAGGAATTGCCCCTCATGTGGACAAAAGACACTCTTGGCAACTGGCAATACGACTGGATGAACCTCGACTTCATCATAGAAGGAGCCAAAACCGATGCAGTATATCCAGGCGAATTTGAATTTGATGGAGCAGGTTATTCTACAGAAATAGAACCAGGACAAGAAAAAAGTGAATGGCAAGCAGAATATGACAAAGCTTGGGATGAGTATTATGAGAAATTGATAGACTATTATAATATAGTATATGCTAATGCTTCAGGCTATTTCTATTCAGGCAATGGTGATATATCAGGCATATCATTAAGTAATAATGGACGCTTTGCCAAGATGAATATCTCATATCAACCAAATGGTTCAGAACATGTACAAGCAAATTATCCCGTAGTATATGAATTTGCTACAGACTCAATGCACTTCTTCACATGCCGTCCAGGTTCAGCATGCCTTTCAGTGACAGATGAAGGAGAAGTATCATTAAGAGGAGCAGCCGACTATTTCTCATGGACCTATGTCTCATCTATTCATCATCCCGATTCAGCAGTAACTCTCACAGAATGGGTTTTGAATAAATCAAATGGCAAAATCAACTTGGCAGATTATATGACTTATGAAACCCCAGATGGACCACGAGTAGCAGAAGGCACAGCATCTCTATCTTCTTCAGGTAATGGACTTGTAACATGGCAATATAATGGATTTGGAGAATATATGCGCTATGAAAGCTATTTTGTGCGTTTTGATGTGGCTAATGCTGTTGATGTTGTTGAACAAACAGATTTAGGCATTTATCCTAATCCTACTAATGGTCTTTTGAATATAGATTCAAATCTTACAGATATTGCAATTTTTGATATAATGGGGTGTTGTGTGTATCGTGCATCTTCTGTGATTTCTACAATTGATTTATCTGCTCTCTCTGCAGGAACATATATTTTCGTTGCTAATGACGGAATTAATAGAGTATCAACAAAATTAATTAAAAACTAATACTATTATGAAAAAATTATCTTATCTACTTACAATCATTGCTTTAGCATTCTCTTTGAATCTAAGTGCTGATGGAACACAATGTTCTACCATTGCAGAACTTAAGGCTTTGGCTGATGGCTCAATGTGTGAATATGTTGGAAATGCAACAACTACTTATTATTATGATAACTATGGTGTTGTGATGCAAGATGCTACTGGTGCTATTTTATTGTACAACAAATACCTCGGAGCAGCCAAAGCCGGTACTGATGCAACTATCAAAACTACTGTAAATATGCAAATTACCGACGTTTGGGGTACTTTCAAAAAAGAGAGTGGTGGCCTCATTGACCGTATAGTAATGAGCGATGAAGACGCTGAGTATATCCTAATCAAGAACCAAAACGCCTCTTTCACACCAGAAATTATTGATTTCGACACTTATATCACAAAATTAGACCAATACAAAGGCATAGCTGTGACATTCAACGAAATCAACATCCGCAGTGTAGGTGAATCACTCAATAGCGAGTTCTATTCTCCAACAACAGGTGCAACATTGTATGTTCCTTTTGACAACCGCATTGGCAACATGCCAGTTAAAGCAAGTGTCAGTGGTTTCCTTGGACGAGATGCCAATGGAAGAAATATTTTCAAAGTAGGTTCAAAAGAAGACCTCAAACCATTGTCTTTTGCAGCCATCAAAGACATTAAAAATATCGTATTAAAATATGAAGAAAACCTTAATTACGACTTACTTGATACATTTGCTGTATCTCATGTAATTAAAGAGGCTGCAAAAACAATCGTTTATATTCAAGAAAAGGACCGCTACGAACCAAACCATTATGATTTAGGTTTGCGTATAGAAGTACCATCAGTAGTTGATATTGAAAAAGGTGATTATATCGCAGGTCTTTATGGTAAATTCCGTCCATTTGCAGGCGACTCTATTTCTGGATTAAAAGGTGCTTCTTTCTTCCAAAATGCTAACTCTCAAATTAAAGTGGTTGGTACTGGTGCTAGTTGTCGTGCATTGGCAAAAAATATTTATACACTTTATAGCGATGGTATGCAAAATGCATTCCGTTATGAATCTACATTAGTAGTGTTCTCAGGTGGTAAAATAGTTAAAAATAGCGATGGCACATATTCTTATGTTATTGAAAACGAAAATGGTACAGGTCGTCAATCGGTTCGTTTTGTTGTAACAGGGGTTAATGACTTGTCTGTTTATGAAGGCAAAGAGTGTGGCGTGAGAGGTATAGTTGATGTTGCAAATAACTATCCTAACAACCAATTCTCTATTATTTGTCGCGATGCAGCAGATATTATTGAACCTGTGATTGGTTTTGAAAATATCAAAGCGCTCATTACATCGGGTGAACTTGGTACTGATATTGTTTATCAATTGAATAACCCAGTGCTTGTGACATATACATTTGCTAAAACTCAAGAAACACCAACATATTATTTCGTTGTACAAGACGAAACTGCAGGTATCATCGTCGATTTGGGTGTAACTCCAATGGATAATATCCAAGCAGGCGACTCTATTATAGGCGTTAAAGGTGTCTACAACAACACACGAGGCATTACAACCGACTTCTTAGCTATCAATGAAACCTTACGTCAAAGCATAACAGTAAAAAACTCAGCCAATCCAGTGAACGGCATTGAAGTAACATTTGCTGAAATCCTTGCAGACAAACGCCTATATGAAAACCGTGTTGTCACAGTTCGCAATATAACTAAAGGTAGCGTATTCCATGCAGGTACTGAATACATACCTGGAGATGCAGTAGAAGAATGCTTCATCCAAGGCTCCGATACAATCTATTACACAACAGGAGCTAATGCCGGAGGATTCACATTCTACGACAATATGGACATCACAGGCGTTGTTGACAACAAAGTAATAGGAGAATACTACTCAATCTGGCCTTTGAGTCAAGCTCATATTATCAATTTAGGCAATGACCCTGTAGTATTAGAAGGAGTAGAGATGAATGCAAACATCTATTCTGATAATCATACAATTTATGTAGAAACTGCAGTAGGCTCAGCTATCCAACTCTTTAACCTACAAGGACAACGCCTATATCAAACTTTTGCAACTAATGACCTTACAACTATAGCTAATGTCACTGAACAAACAGTAATCGTCGTAGTTGATAATACAGCTTACAAGTTGATAGTAAAATAATAATCAAAACTAACCACTAAGTAGAGACGTAGCATGGCTGCGTCTCTTTTTTTATTAAAAATTCACGTTTGTGAAAAAATCTCAATTCTAAACTCTCTAGTCTCAATTATTTTTTGTACCTTTGCATCCTTAAAAAACAAAACTTAATAACAATGAAAAAATTATTTACACTCATCCTTTGTGCATTATCCCTTGCAGCAAATGCACAATCAATCGACTACACAAAAGATGGTCGTCACTATTACATTGCATCACCCAATGGACGTTACTTCACAGGCACAGTAGAAGAAGGTCCAGGTTGCCTTTTTGATGCCGAAACAAAACAACACTTTGCTACTGACGTAGATTCTATACTAATCTATGCAATCAATAACGATGGTATAGCTTGTGGTGCTCGCATGGGTCAAGCAGGTGTTTGGGTAAGAGGAGGCGAATGGAAAATGCTTACAGCCTTAGAAACAATCTCAAACCAACCAATCACAGGTGGTGAAATCTGTGGAATGTCTGCCGATGCCACCAAATTCATTGCCCTAATGTATTATGGCGAAGGCAAAAGAATCCCAGTTTACTATGAATTAGACAAATTCGAAAATTGGGACAACAAAGACGCATGGAAATTCTCAACCCTCCCAACCCCAGGCAAAGAAGACCTATTATACAACATGGCTGCACAATTCGTTCAAGTATGTGGTATGAACTATGATGGAACACGCATCTTAGGACGCTATATGCTTGCTGATGGAAAACGTCAAGTACCATTCCTCTGGCAAAAAAATGAAGCAGGAGAATGGACATTAAACTTCGTAGCAGAACGCTGCCTATTTGTTGATGAAGTATCAACAGGAGATATCACAATCCCAGATCGTGAAGACTTTGATAACGTCATAGACTATGACATATTCCGCCAATCAGTAGAAAAAGGCATCATCTACGACCTCTCACCATATTCACTATTTGCATGGACAGGAAGTGGACGTTATATCCCACTTTCAGCCAACGTAGCTGATGACCAAAACCCAATGGGCGAATACTATGCTGCAGTAATAGATGTTGACCGTGACACACTCATAATCCTTACAGCAGTAAGAGGAGCAGGCTCAGTATCAGTAAACGACAAAGGAGAAGTATTTGTATACACACCTCAACTAAACACATTCCGCGACTCCTATGTAGTATCAATCGACAAACCAACAGAAGCCATCTCACTCATTGATTACACACTTCAACGCACCAATGGAGCAATAGACTTAGCTGAATACATGACATATCGTCGTGGAGGAACAGATACCAACCCAGAAATGGTAGCAGCAGCAGGTTCAGCAATTTGGGCTAATGAAGGAGATGGATTTGTAACATTCAACTATGACGAATGGAATGAAACAAAACTCCCACACTGCTATATGGTACGATTTGGAGCACCAGTAGCCATAGACAAAGTAGACGTAGAGCAACTCTCAGTATATCCAAACCCAACAAATGGCACAATCTACTTCGAAAATCAACTCACAGATGTTGCTATTTATGACATTGCAGGTAGCCTTGTTTACTCACAATCAGTGGCAGAACAATCAATCAACCTCTCATCTTTGACAGCTGGTACTTATATCCTCACGGCTAAATCGGAAGGCGCTATTATCATCACAAAAGTAATGCTCACTCGCTAAGATTGCGAATATATAACCTTTTCCAAAGACGGAACTCATAACTAAAGAGTTCCGTCTTTTTTTATTCTTGTGAACATGAAATAAGGCTGTGTGGAGGTGCCTTGTGGATTGCTTTATAGTATGTTTATCCTATATTTATGGTATATTTATCCTATATTTATGATATATTTATCCTATATTTATGGTATATTTATGGTATGTTGTAGATAGGGAGAAGGGAGTAAGGAGTAGGTAATAGGGAACAGGGAGCAGGGGCGGATAGTCTGGAGAGTTTGGAGCGCTACGCTTGTCCGGATTATTTCAGCCTTTGGCTGATGAGGGAGACGTAGCAGGCTACGTTTCTACTGTTTTTTCGGTCGGGTGACCGATTGTGGATAGAAGTTATAGTGATTATAGACGCTTCGCTTTTTTAGATTTTTGGTCTTGTGAGGGATTTTTTGGGAGATGTTATGGTTTTAGGTTTTTTTATAGTTTTTTCGAAAAAAGGCTTGCAAAATCGCAAAAAAAATATTAACTTTGCAAATTAAATGTGTAAATATAAAACCATAAAAAACAATACATTATGAAAAGAATTTTTACGCTATTATTCTGCTTGGTAAGCATTTTAGCCTTAAATGCCCAAACAGAATGTAAAACAATTGCAGAAATCAAAGCTCAACCTGACAAAACCTACATCAAATACATAGGTACAGCTAAAACAACATTCTACAACGGAAAAGGCACATCTTCTCAAGGCCTCTTCATGGAAGACGAAACAGGTGGTATCCTGCTTAAATCATACCTACATTCTGCCCGTACCGAAGACCCATACGCAGGAACAGGCAAAGGTTGGATTCAAGATGGTATGGAAGTTACAGGTATTCTTGGCACTTGGAGCAAAGGATCTTCTGCATCTATGCCTGGTATCACCATTGCTACAGCTGACTTAGAAGCACCATCGGGTGAACTTACTCCCTCAGGAGATAGATTTGAAATAATACCTACGCGTATTACCATGGCAGAATTAGCCGAAAATTTAACGCTTTATGACGGTAAAGCAATCATAGTAACAGATGCGAGTGTTACTCAAGAAGGAACAAAATACTATATGAATAACATCCCCTACTATTCAAGTAAAGTATCAGTAAAAACACCATCAAAAGGAGAATTTGCCGGTATTTATGTAGGAGGTGACTATAACCGCTTCTTCCTCATGTCAGCCGAATTAACCAAACCAATTGCATTCTTCTCTTTCTCTGACATGTCTGCCTATTATAAAAGTGTATCTGTAGAAGCTATTGACGCTGCCGTACAAGATGCTGTTTTAGTCAATTACGTAACGAAACTTGATGACAACAAAACCGTAATATTTGCTCAATATAAAGGCCTTACAGGATTTTTGAATGAAGGTATCACAATATTTGTAGATGGCGAAACAAATGTCCAAGCAGGTGATAGCATTGATGGTATATATGGGAAATACACTGACGCTTATGCCAGCAAAACAAATATAAAAGACTTCAAAGGAGCGTACTTTACTCAATCAGTAGGCAAAAACTTCAATGTTCGCAGTCAAAACAATCCAGAGATAGTAAGTACAGGGGTGAATATCTCTGACTTATTGACAAACAAAGTATGCATGAGTTACGCCTCTCAAGTTATATCTTCTCGCTATAATGGTAAACTATATGCTGTTGATGACAAATACATGTTCAAAGTACAATACGAAATCAGCAACCCAGGCGAAGACTCTGATGAATTAGTTGCCGTTTATGACAGTATCAAAGTAATAGGAGCAAACGGATTAGACCTAAGCAAATACATAGGAAACAACATCTTGTTGTCAGGTATCTATGATGCAAAAGTAATCTATCCAGAAGAACCAACAATCATTATTCGTACAGAAAAAGATATACTCGTAACATACTACTCATTTAAGAACATAGCCGAAATACATACAGCAGGCGAACCATTATCAACAGAAGTAATATACAACTTAGAAAGCGAAGCAGTAGTAAACTACAAACGCACACAAGTCAATTCAGGTGTATCTCAAACATGGGCTTTCATAGAAGACGAAACAGGTGTAGTTGCTCTTGACTTAGGCTCATCAAACATAGATGCAGTAGCAGGCGATAAAATCAAAGGTATAAAAGGTGTTTATAAAGATGGTATCCGCTATGGATTCGACCAATATCATGCACCTCAATTCTGTCTTATTGACGGAGTAGTGCCAGAAATAGTAAGTAGTGCTAATCAACTCAACATAATAGAAACAACACTAAAAGATGTAATCTGCGACACAATGAGATATTGTAGTCGTGTAGTAAAACTCAAAAACATAGGCGGTACATTCGTCCATCACTCAGACTTTACTGGTGAAACCGATGACTACTACATCTATGATATGGCAAACCCAGAATACGAAATGCACTACTCATTAGGAGCAGCAATCGGTTCTGTAGATCCAGACATATTAGGAGTAAACAAAATCATAGGTGAAAACCTCACACTCACAGCATTGATGAACTTCAACTGCCTCGATGGATACTACGTATTCTATGCATTAAAATTAGAAGAACCAACAGCATTAGAAAATAATAAACTCTCCGACAACAAAGTATATACAGCTAACGGAACCCTCTACATAGAAACCCTTGGAGGACAAAATATCGAAGTATATACCATTAGCGGACAAAATATATACACCACAACCAACTCGTCCAACATCACAGAAATCAACAACTTAGAAGGAACCGTTATAGTTAAAATCAACGAAGAAACCTACAAAGCCATCATCAAATAACCACAATACTCATTTAATAAAGAAAATAACCAAACTATTATTAAAACATAAAAATATTAAATATGAAAAAAACAAACATCTTCTTTAAAGAATTGCTCACACTCGTAGCACTATTCATCTCTATTTCATCTGTTTCAGCATACACAACAGTGAAATCATTAGCAGAAATCAAACAAATGTCTGATGGAGCATTGATTATCTTTGAAGGCGAAGCAATGACAACAATGCACCTTTCTCGTAACAACTCACCAGTACCAGGCATCTTCATCCAAGATAGCAACGGTGATGCCCTATTCCTAAAACACCAATACTTCATGGCAACAAACACTTGGTTTGAAGACCCTACATATAACGGTTATAAAATGAACCAAGGAGGTACAATAGTAAAATCTTTCTCAGGTAAATTCCGTAAAGCAACAACCACAATGCCAGCTCACATCGAATTTACAGATGAAGATATGGACTACATAGAATCAGGCTCAACCGACAATCCCATCCCTTATAAAACACTCACAGTAGATGAATTGCTCACAAACCCTGAAAAATATGAAAACAACGTTATCAAAATAACTTCAGACGTAACAAAAAAAGGCTCAGGATTGTATGCAACAACATTCTCTTTTGTTAATGCAACAAGCGAAATGAACATCCATCTCAGTGCACAATTAGAAGGCCGCCAATTCCCAGCTAGTGGTACATTCTATGGCATTTGTGATAAATATGCAGGCAAATACCAATTCCTCATTATTGACCGTTATCACATCGAACCAACTGCATTCTTCAACATAGTTGACCTCTACAACTTCGTAGATGATAAAAACAAACAAGCCATCAGCAATGTAGAACTCGAAATCAAAGAAGCTGCACTCGTAAACTACTTTGCAAGCATGCCAATGAACAAAAACTACTATATTCAATCTACCTGCAACGGACAAACATCAGCACTATGCGTCTCTTTAGCATCACGCACCAATGCATTAGGAATAAATGCAGGCGATAGTATCAAAGGCCTAAAAGGATTCTATTCAAAACTTGCAGTAGAAGATGGCCTCTACAAAGGTTCTATGTTCCGTATCCAAGAAGCAAACTTCGGCAACATACAAGTAATCAACTCAGGCAATAACATCAACTGGCAAGAACAAAAAGTATACAACATACTTCAAACACCTTCAATGTTTGAATCACGCCTCCTATCATTGCCAGTAGGAACATTCAAAAATATAAAATTCATCGAAGATGGAGTAGAAGTAGAACGCATAGCATTTGTACAATTTGATGGAGACCTCCGTAAACAATATGATACAATCAGAGTTCAAATGGCAGGTGGCAAAGACCTAACACCATATCTCGACCAACAATATGCTATCATCGGCATCTTAGACCTCTCAGAAGCAATAGCAGCTGGATATCCAACAATCCTTATTCGTGATGAAAATGACTTAGTAGGTGACCTTGAATTCGAATCAATTGGAGCAATGCTCGCAGCAGGTAAACCACTATCAACAAAAGTAACATATACAATCAAAAACCCAGTATTAGTTACATACAAATATTTCTCAGCAAACCAAATGGGCGACAACGAACACATGTGTGGCCTATACCTACAAGATGCAACAGGCGCGATCCTCTATAAAACAGGTCAAGAAGTAGAAGGTGTAGTAGCAGGTGACTCTATTACAGGAGTAAAAGGCTCCCTTCAATACGAAGAAAATATCCCAGGGCGTCAAGAACACTACCTTAAAGCTCAAGCAACAACACCACTTACTGTTAAAAATAGTGGAAATAAATTAGTTCCAACGACAGTAACACTTGACAAAATTGTCAATGACCCTATGAAATATGCTTCACATTTAGTGAAAATAGAAAACCTCGAAACAACAGTAAAATTCGGATTCTCACAAGGATATCCTTATGAAACAAAATTCATCTACCAAAACGGCTCAACAATGGCCGTAACATGGAAAAACCTCTATGAAAATATGTCAGTAGTAGGTGTAGTTGAATACGGCATTATGGGACATGGACTCACAATCTTCCCAATAGAAGTAAAAAATACAACAAAAACATTCGATGGAACATGCTCTCGCATCAAAGATATTAAAAACCTAACATCAGGAACAGAATTTACATACGTAGGTAATGCAACAACAACATTTACAGACTATGAAAACGGCATCCTCATCCAAGACTATACAGGAGGTATCCTCCTCAAAAACACAAAACTTGGAGATAAAGGTACTGCCAAAATCAAATCAGGCATGCTAATTACCAACATAAAAGGCAAATACATACCAGCAACAGGTGATATCCTTGCGTCAATCGAAATCACAGATACAGACATAGACAACATTACAATCAAAAACACAAACACAGGCTTTGACTGTAAAGTAACAGATGTAAACGTATTAAAATACTTCTATGGGAAATACTATGTAGGAGAAGCACTTGCATTCCGTGGACAAGAAATATCAATAAATGAAGATGGAACATACACACTCTACTTCAGATACTACGAATCAGGCAGTGAAGTAGAAACAGTAGTAGAACTCCCAGCCATAGCAAAAGGAAACATCGACATCACAAAAGGAGAACTAATAGGATATGCTCGCAAATTCAATGGAGTACTAACATTAGTAATCATAGGAGATGAAATCCCAGAAAAACCAGTAAAAGTAGAAGATGCAACCATATCACATGATATATTCATGAACACTTATGGCGAACTATTTGCACCAGAAGCAACATCAATTACAATCTTTGATATAAATGGTAGAGTTGTTGCAACAGCCGAAACATCATACCTCAACCTATCTTTATTAACCAAAGGCATCTATCTAGTTCGCTCTATTTATGAAGATGGAACAACCCAAATCACCAAAATTGTAAAATAACTTTTTTAAAAATTGATATTATAGTAGAGACGTAGCCAGCTACGTCTCTTTTTATTATACAACAAAAGCATATAAGCATAACCACAAAATCCACCAACACTATTAATTCTCCACTCTTCATTCTTAATCCTTAATTCCTTACCCCCTTCATTGCATCAAAAGCTTGGTTTGCTTCTGAGTTTTTATCCTTTTTTGCTTGCAATGGGAATAAAATTAAAGCAAAAAAACAGCAACCCTCACCATACCCTCACCATACCCCCAAAAAAAACTCAAATAACCCTCAAACAACAAAACACATTAAATTAACAAAAATTATGAAATATAAATTATGAATTATCAATTAAAATCACTAACTTAGCACTTTATTTTGGATACGTATATTTTACAATGGGATTATTCAGTAAAATCATAGCAGGAGGACTAGGTTGGACACTTGGAGGACCAATAGGAGCAATTATAGGAGTAACACTTGCATCCATATTTGATAGTGATAAAACCTCTGAATATAAGCAAGTTGAAATAAATGCCACAACTTCCAATACACAACATAGAGCAAACGACTTTCAAATAGCCTTACTAGTACTTATGTCAGCTGTTGCTAAAGCAGATGGTCGTGTAGTAAAAGATGAATTGTCAGTTATAAAACGCTTTTTAATCCAAAATTATGGTGAAGAAGGTGCACGTGAGGCTTGGCAAATACTTAATCAATTGTTGAAACAAAATATCAATGTAGCTGAAGTCGCAACTCAATGTGCTTCGAATCTTAACTATAGTGTACGTCTTCAGTTGCTTAATATGTTGTTCAGTATTGCAGCTGGAGATGGTATTGTCGTTGATGCAGAAATTTCTGTAATCAAGAATATAGCACGCTATATGCGTATAACTGATGCTGATTTGGCCTCTATTTCAGCAATGTTTATAAAACAATCTAATCCTGATTGGGCATACCAAGTACTCGAACTTTCGTCTAATTGTACTAATGAAGATATAAAAAAAGCATATCGTCGTATGGCAATGAAATATCATCCAGACAAAGTCAACTCATTAGGTGAAGAAGTAAAACAAAATGCCACAGAAAAATTCCGTAAAGTAAAAGAAGCATATGACCATTTAAAACAACAACGAGGAATTTAATAATGAAAAGAATTTTGAATATACTATTTTTTGCTTTAATTTTATTCCCATTGCAAGCAAAAAAGGATAAAAAATCAGAAGCAAACCAAGCTTTTGATGCAATGAAGCATATCGAGATATATAATAGCGTGTTGCGTGAGTTAGAAATAAATTATGTTGATACATTAAAACATGATAAATTGCTTAAGCTTGCGCTTGACAGAATGCTTTATGGGCTTGATCCTTACACATTCTATATTCCAGCATCTGACGAAGAGACTCTTAAGCGTCTTCGTTCAGGACAATATGGCGGCATAGGTTCAATAATTACTCTCGTTGATAATAAACCTCATCTTTCAGAACCATATTTAGGTATGCCTGCTCAAGCTAATGGCTTGCGTGCAGGAGATGAAATCCTTGAAATCGATGGCGTAAAATGCGAAGGTAAATCAATATCAGAGGTTAGCGATATGCTTCGTGGTAAACCTCATACAGAGATAGTTATTAAAATACATCGTGAAGGAGAGAAGAAACCAATCACTAAGAAGTTTTTACGTGATATAATTCAAATGCCTACAGTGCCTTATTACGCCGAAGTTGCTGATGGTATAGGATATATTGTTATACTCGATTTTATTGATAGAACTGCTGCCGATTTTGAAAAAGCATTAGCAGAATTAGTTGATAAACACACTATTAATAAACTTATTATTGATTTGCGAGGTAATGGTGGCGGATTGATTAGTCAAGCAGTTGACATTGCATCTTTGTTCCTGCCAAAAGGAACAGAAATTGTTTCTATGAAAGGACATCATCAAAGCAATAATGTAAGTTACAAAACAAAACGCGAACCTCTTTATCCTAATATGGAGTTA
The DNA here is from genome assembly GCA_045658305.1 of Candidatus Aphodosoma sp. Lineage (GTDB taxonomy): Bacteria > Bacteroidota > Bacteroidia > Bacteroidales > Paludibacteraceae > Aphodosoma. Next base: position 31,592 of record JAZOUT010000124.1, read on the forward strand.
TTATTTTTGGTTGATGGCAACACCGCATCATCATCCGAAATCCTTTCAGGAGCAATGCAAGATTTAGATAGAGCCTTCGTGCTTGGAGAGCGTACATTTGGCAAAGGTTTAGTCCAAAATGTCCGTGAATTACCCTACGATAGCTATCTTAAAGTAACAACCGCAAAATATTACCTCCCATCAGGGCGTTGCGTTCAAGCCATCGATTATGCCAATCGTCAGAGTGGCACAACTCGTGTCATCCCCGATAGTCTTACAAAAGAGTTCAAAACGTTGAAAGGACGTATCGTGCGCGATGGCGGTGGAGTAATGCCCGATTCAGTAATTAAAGAAGAAGCAAGTTATAACATATCAGGCTATTTGTACATAAAGAATTTGTATTTTAAATATGCAAATCGTTACGTGCTCGAACATCCGACAATTGCTTCTGCCGATGATTTCTGTTTGACAGATGAAGAATATACCGATTTTTGTGAATTTGTTGTTAAATCAGGATTTACTTATCGTCTCGAAAGTGAAAAATATCTTCAAGAACTAAAAGAAATGGTAAAAACAGAAGGATATGACCAAAAAACAGATTCACTTTTTACGCAACTCACCAATCTTTTACAACCAAACGTAAAAGAAGATTTGACTCTATTCCGTGAAGATGTGCAAGAGATGCTCGAAATGGAAATCATAAAACGCTACTACTATCAAAAAGGAGCAATAGCTTACTCTTTACGTTCTGATGAATGGTTGAAAATAGCAATAAATATCATTCAAAAAAATGCCGATAAAATACAATAACCCCCACCCTCATTTAAATATACTATACAGCAACCTTCAAGCAACCTTCACCCTACCTTCAAAACACCCTATAAAATACAATAAGCCCCCCCAAAAAAGCATACTAAAAAATTTAAAAAAAACAATGCCGAATAGCAAGTCTCGCTACTCGCTACAGAATATCTAAAATATGAAACAACTCGAAGAACTTTTCGTTCAATACAAGCATTCCGCTCCTAAAAACATAGAGGAGTTGCCTTCTTCAGGCTCCAATCGTCGTTATTTTCGTTTAACTGCTGATGACAATTCAACCATAATTGGCGTTATGGGTACGTCTGAAGATGAAAATATCGCATTCGTAAAAATAGCAGAACATTTCCGTCGTCAAGGACTACCTGTTCCTGAAGTGTATGGAATGTCGGAAGATAAGAAATTCTATATTCAACAAGACCTTGGCGATGATATTCTCTTCAAAATGACTGAAAAAGGGCGTACATGTGGCTCATTTAATGAAGAAGAGCGTGAAATGTTGCGCAAAACAATGGCAAAACTCCCATCTCTTCAATTCCTCGGAGCTGAAGGACTTGATTTTAATGTCTGCTATCCACAGCCAGAGTTCGATGAGCGAATGATTTCCTTTGATTTAAACTATTTCAAATACTGTTTTCTTAAAGCTACAGGCATCGAGTTCTCTGAAATAAAGCTTGAAGATGACTTCCAACGAATGAGCGATATCCTCATGCGTAGCACATCTGCCACATTCCTTTATCGTGACTTCCAATCACGCAATGTCATGTTCTATAACAACGAACCATATTTCATCGACTTCCAAGGTGGACGCAAAGGCCCTATCTATTATGACGTAGCATCATTCGTATGGCAAGCAAAAGCAAACTATTCGGAAGAGTTGCGTGAAGAGTTGTTGAAAACATATCTCGATGCGCTTCGTCAATATATGCCTGTCGATGAAACTTATTTCCGTCAGCAATTACGTCACTTTGTATTATTCCGCACATTACAAGTTCTTGGAACATACGGTTTTAGAGGCTATTTCGAGAAAAAACCACACTTCCTTCAATCTGTGCCTTTTGCAATAGACAATCTTCGTCGCTTGCTACGTGAGCCATTCAAAGAATACCCATATCTTTCTCAAATACTTACCGAATTGACTCAAATGCGTCAGTTCTACGAAATGACACCAGAGCGCAAACTTCAAGTTAAAATCTATAGTTTTGCATATAAAAAGGGCATTCCAAACGATATGACAGGCAATGGAGGTGGATATGTTTTCGACTGTCGTGCAATCAACAATCCAGGTAAATACGAACATTATAAACACTTCACAGGACTTGATAAAGAGGTTGTTAAATTTCTTGAAGATGATGGCGAAGTGTTCAAATTCCTTGATAACGCTTACGAACTCGTAGATGCCCACGTACAGCGCTTCATCGAACGTAAATTTACAAATCTTATGGTAAGTTTTGGATGTACAGGAGGACAACACCGCTCAGTCTATTGTGCTGAACGATTAGCAGAACATCTAAACAAAAAATTTGATATAAAAATCAAAATAATCCACCGCGAACAAGACATCGAAAAAGAACTCTAATTTAATGAGGAGTTAAAAATTAGGAGTTAGGAATGAGGAATTAGGAGTTAAATGATTTAATTTTCAATTCTCAATTCTCAACTCTCAATTCTCAACTCTCAACTTTATATATGTTTCCCGAAGGAGAAATACAAGCGTTTATATTTGCAGCGGGTTTAGGCACTCGCCTTAGACCTATTACCGACACAATGCCGAAAGCATTAGTGCCAATCGCAGGTCGTCCATTGATAGAGCATGTCATCGAATCATTGCAATGTCAAGGAGTTAACGATTTTATTGTGAATGTTCATCATTTTGCAGAACAAGTAGAGGAATATCTTGCTGAGCGTAGCGATTTTGGCTCATTGGCAATATCTGACGAGCGCGATCTGTTGCGTGAAACAGGTGGCGCAATCAAGCATGCCGAACCATTATTCAATGGCAACCCATTCGTTGTGCACAATGTGGATATTATAAGTAATGTGGACTTGCAAAATCTCTTATCAATGCACAAAGAAACATCTTTGGCAACCCTATTGGTAAGTGACCGCAAAACCCAACGTTATCTACTATTCAACGATGATATGCGACTCGTAGGTTGGACCAACATTGCAACAGGCGAAGTAAAATCACCTTATAAAGACTTAGATGTCAATAATTGTCGTAAATACGCATTTTCTGGTATTCACGTCATAGAGCCACGTATTTGTCAATTGATGCACGATTGGCCCGAAAAATTCTCAATCATAGATTTCTATCTCGATGTGTTGGCAGAACAAGAGATATATGGCGTAGTACAAGATAATCTTCGTATGATAGATGTGGGTAAACTCAATTCTCTCGATGATGCCGAAAAACTCCTTGACGAACTAAAAGACTAATTTTAATTTAAAATTTGAAAGTTTAAATTTGAAAGTTACAATTTTCTTTTAACTTTCAGCTTTCAGTTTTCAGCTTTCAACTTGTATGATTGACACCCATTCTCATATTTATGATCCTGACTTCGATTCTGACAGAACTGAAGTTGTTAATCGTGCATTGGAGGCAGGAGTTGAAAAAGTTCTATTAGCCAATGTAGATGCCTCAACAATCGAGCCTATGATACAATGTCATAAACAATATCCCGATTTTACGGCAATGGCTATGGGTCTGCATCCTACAAGTGTAAAAGAGGATTGGCAAACTGAATTACGTGATATCGAAGATGCTCTTCGGGGAGGGGATAAATATTTATCGATAGGCGAGATAGGACTTGATTTATATTGGGATAAAACATTTATTGCCGAACAAGAGAAAGTCCTTGAACAACAACTCGATTGGGCAATATCACTTGATTTACCCGTGATATTACACATTCGTAAAGCACATGCCGAAACATTCAAGGTTCTAAACAAATTCAAAGGAAAAACAATGCGTGGTGTATTTCATTGTTTTGGAGGAGGTATTGAAGAGGCAAAAAAAGCAGTTGATATGGGTTTCTTGTTGGGAATAGGAGGGGTAGTAACTTATAAAAATTCCAATTTAGGTGAAGTTATTGAACCAATAGGAATTAATCATATTTTGCTCGAAACCGATGCCCCGTATCTTTCTCCTGTTCCTAATCGAGGTAAACGAAATGAACCATCTAATTTGGTTTATGTTAGAGACCATTTATCATCAATTTTTCACAAAAATCCTCAAAAAATCGACGAAATAACAACCCGAAATGCACGGCAATTATTTAATTTTGATTAAAAAAATAGTTCAAAAGGATTGAAAAAACGTGAATTAACAAGAAAATCAATTTGCTTTTCGTTGAAAATCAATGTTTTTGGCAAACAGTAAAAAATAGGTAAAAAAAATCCTAAAAATTAGTGCTTAATTCATGATTTTTTGTTAATTTGCAACCGATTTTGGAATGTTGCATAATATAGGCATATTATGCTCGTTTTGGTGTAAAAAAAAGAAGGAAAATAAACATAAAATAATTAACTAAATATTAACTTAAAAAAACAAAAAAACAACAATGAAAAAATTCTTTGCAATGATGACTGTTGTAGCATTCCTTGGTTTTGGTGCTGCAAACGTTATGGCTCAAGAAGCTGAAGCTCCTGTAGCAAACGACACAACAACTGAAGCTGTAGTAGAAGAAGCTACTCCTGCAGTTGAAGAAGCTGCTGTAGTAGAAGAAGTAGCTGCTACAACTGAAGAACAATCTATGTATCAAGTTCTCAAAATCAAATTCATCGAGGGTGGTGCTGGTTTCATGTCTCTCGTAGTATTCTGTTTGATTTTCGGTCTTGCTCTTTCTATTGAGCGTATCATTTATTTGAACCTTGCTAACGTAAACACTAACAAACTTCTCAAACGTATTGATGAAGCTTGGGCTAAAGGTGGCGTTGAAGCTGCTCTCGAAATCTGCCGCAATACTCGTGGTCCTATTGCATCTATCTTCTATCAAGGTCTTTCTCGTTACGATGAAGGTGTTGAAGTAGTTGAAAAATCAGTTGCTTCTTACGGTTCAGTTCAACTTGGTCTTCTCGAACGCAACCTCTCTTGGATTTCTCTCTTCATTGGTCTTTCTTCAATGTTAGGTTTCTTGGGTACTATCGTAGGTATGATTCAAGCATTCGACAAAATCCAACAAGTAGGTGATATGTCTGCTTCAGTTGTAGCTGGTGGTATCAAAGTTGCGTTGTTGACAACTCTCCTCGGTCTTGTTGTTGCTATGATTCTTCAAGTATTCTATAACTATCTTCTTGCTCGTATCGACTCTATCGTTACTGATATGGAAGATTCTTCTATCTCTTTGCTTGATATCGTAGTTAAATATTCAAAAAAATAATTGATCTACCATGAATAAATTTATTGAAAAATTGCCTAAATTCACCTTGTGGGCACTATTTGCTGTCTCATTGGTGATTGCAGGTTTCTTTATCTTTGGCGGACAAACTGAAGTTGAGGGCAATGGTGGAGAATTATTGTCAACTCCAGTTTACACAGGGCTATTCCTCAACTGGACATACGCTCTCTTTGCTATCGCAGTTATTGCGACTCTTGTTGCGTCTGTGTTCACTTTTGTAACAAACTTCCGCAAAAACCCTAAAAAAGGTATCGGAACACTTGCAGTTTTGGTTGTATTTGCTCTCGTATTTGTAATTTCTTGGGTTATTGGTTCTCCTGAAAAACTCGAAATTATCGGTTACGAAGGTACTGACAACGTTGGTTTTTGGGCTCAATATGCTGATATGTGTATGTATGCAACTATCATTTTTGCATCTGCAACTATCCTTGCTTTGTTAGGCTCAACATTGTATTCTAAAATTAAAGGTTAATTCCTTGTTATAAAAACGAGAAAAATGGCTAATAAAAGAAAATTACCTGAAATTAATGCGAGTCAAATGGCTGACATCTCGTTCTTGCTTTTGATTTTCTGGCTTTGTTCTACAACAATGTCAACCGATCAAGGTCTTTCTCG
>JAZOUT010000125.1:0-5080 GCA_045658305.1 Candidatus Aphodosoma sp.
TCTTCCTAAGACCGCTTGGCCTCCGACTTATTACCTTCTCTTTTTAATAAAGCACAAAATAAAGCATTTTACAACAACTTTCGGAATTACCATTTTCTCCTCTAAATGTATGTTTTTTTTCATCTTTGCTTGCCCCCCCCTAAAACATGGTGGGGCAATATAATGTGTCATCTATATTTTGATGTGTTTTTTATGGCGTAATGGAGAGTAAAATTATTATTTTCACATTAAAATCCATAAAAATCAGTCTAAAACATACGTAAATTAGACAAAAATCATTTAATGTTTGGTCAAAGAAAGTGAAAATATTAGCACTAATGTTAAAGAATCACAACATACTATTTTTATTTATGATTTGTTTTTTGTGTTTCTTGTGCTTGGAAAGCATAATATTGTAGTATTTAATTGAATATTTATAAAAATTTAAATAAAATACTTGCATTTTTTTTTTTTTTTTTATAACTTTGTAGCGTTTTGATATTATAATAAAAATTATATGAATCGAATTTTGTCACAATTAGGTAAAAATGATTTGGACATAGTTGTTCGACACATTAACTATGTGTCGAAATATTTGTGACTATATAATTAAAGTTTAATATTAAAATGTTTTGAATTATGAAAAATAAGATGTATTTATTGTTTGTATCTCTCCTTGCGTTATGTCTGTTTTCTTGTTCAGATGTAACTAAAGAAGATACAAGTGTATTGATAGAAAATAATACGAGAAATATAATTTTGGGACCTGAGGGATTGACTAATATTGATTTAGAAGAGCGCAATAGATATATAGATGAAAATTACGAGTTGTTTGATGGTATTAAAGTTTTTAACTCTTCTGAGGACATATTTTCTTTATTGTCTGAAATTGATACTATGAGTCATACTGATTTGTATGATTGGTGTATAAGAAATGACTATTATAACCAAATATTAGGATCAAGAATTATTTATGAATCTGTATTTTCTGAGGTTTTAGAAGAATTTGGATATTCTTACCATGAGTATGTACATGATGAAGATTATACTATTGCAATGGAGGACACAGTGTTCGAAACCTTTAAGGAACGTATGATTAATGAATTTCCTAATGAGATCAATATTTCTGAGGATTATGATGCAGAATATGGTGTTGTATCTTGTATTGAGCCACTTAATGTAGACGGTTTTGATGAATTGATTTTTATGAATGATAGAAATCTTCTAATAGTAGGGCTGAATGTATATAAACTTGTCGGGGATATTTTATTGTCAACATCAGTGTATAATTTTAATGAAGAATTTGCAAATTTAATGTCTATCGCAGATGTTAATTCTTATTTGTCATCAGCACAAGCTAGTGAAAATGTTTTTTATGCTAATTTGTCTTCAAATAACGATTCTCCAGAGTATTTACCTTTTACGTGGACAGGAAAAATACATATGTTTAAAATGAAAATAAAAATTAGAGCTTTTGATTGTCCTAATTGGAAAGGTAATATAATAAGACATGCCAGACTTTCTGTAAATAATTATAAATACGGGTGTTGGAAAAGAGTATATACTACGATTGATGTGTCAGTTGACTTAGTAGGAAGAGAAGATGGAGAAGGTCTTCGAACGTTTTATTTTCGAGATAGTGGTAAATTTTTCTTGAAAACTTGTAGAGATAGGTGTATGATGTACTCACCATTAGGTTCAAATATAATTTATTTAATGGGTATTACTGGTCGAGTTGAAAATAATTGGGGATTAAGTGTTAATTTTTAATTTTATTGGAATATGAAAAAGATAAGTTTTATTATTGGATTGATTTTGATGTTATTTACGTCATGTCAAAATAGATTTGAATATGATTATGTGCATGAGTATTATTTAGAAAATAGGACTAATGAAGTGGTGTTTTATTCTGTTAAATCTGAAGATATTGATTATAGTTCTTCGTATTTTAGATTAGACCCGTTTGAAACTAAAATTTTGTATTCTACGCAATTGCATGAAGATTGTTTTGAAAAGTGTTTAGATGAATCTGAATTAAATGCTGATTTTGAAAGTATTACTTTTAAAATAGGAGAAGAAGAGTACGTTGTAACTAAAGAGAATATTGACGGTCCTTTGTTTGCTAAAAATTATTATCCAAATAAATATTTAGGGCATTATGAGCATAGAATTAAAAATGATCCTGTCATTTATCGTGCTTTTAGTTTTATGCTTGATGACGATTTTTTTCAAACCCTAAAGAAATAATTTTTTTGTTTAATGTTAAATGGTATGTTATATGAAAAAAATAAATTTATTATTAGCTCTTTGTGGCTTAATGTTTATCTTCTCGGCATGTGAGAATGAGCCATATACTATGAATGTTTTTTTTATAGAAAATGCTTCAGAAAGTAAAGTTTATTTATCGCATAAGTATGAATATAGAGACTACTCATCACCATTTGTTGAATTGCAACAATGTGATAAAAAGAAAGTTTATTCTTATTTAATCATAAATGGAGAGGAATCATCTATAGATAATGCTGAACTTGTTTTTATATTGAAATATAAAGATAAATATTATACGATAACAAAAGAGAATATTGATGGACCAAATTGGAGTAAAAACTATCGCAAAGATGTGTATTTGGATTATAAAGAATACCCATCAAAATCACAATATAATTGCGAAGCATATGTTTTTACTATAACAGACGAATTTATGGCAAGTCTTACGCCTGACGAAGAATAACTGATGGTACAAAATAGACAATAATTGGTGTTTAGTGAATAAATCTTTTAGAATAATAAGAGCCTCGAAAGTTTTTTATTGCTTTCGAGGCTCTTTTGGCATAAATTTTTATCTATTATGACAATTTTTTGTGTCATCTTGGCAGAAAAAGTTTTTTTCTAATAAACAAAAAGCAGATTTTTCCTTTTGGCACACCATTTGAAGTTATATAAGCGACCGAACAAACAAAATGGTCTGGCAAATCCGGATTTTCTGGAAAATAAAAATGAATATTAATAAAAAAAGAAAATAAAGAATTATGGGAAAAATTATTGGTATTGACCTCGGCACAACTAACTCGTGCGTGGCAGTTATGGAAGGCAACGAACCCGTAGTAGTTGCAAACTCAGAAGGTAAACGTACAACTCCTTCAATCGTGGCATTCATCGATGGCGGCGAACGTAAAATCGGCGACCCTGCTAAACGTCAAGCGGTGACTAATCCTCACAAAACTGTATATTCTATCAAACGCTTTATGGGTGAAACTTACGACCGCGTTTCTAAAGAAATCGAGCGTATGCCTTATCGCGTGGCTAAAGGCGATAACAACACTCCTCGTGTTGACATCGACGGCCGTCTTTACACTCCGCAAGAAATCTCAGCTATGGTGCTCCAAAAAATGAAAAAAACTGCTGAAGATTATCTTGGTCAAGAAGTAACTGAAGCTGTTATCACTGTACCTGCTTACTTCTCTGACGCTCAACGTCAAGCTACTAAAGAAGCTGGTGAAATCGCAGGTCTTACAGTTCGTCGTATCGTAAACGAACCAACTGCAGCTGCACTTGCTTATGGTCTCGACAAAGCTAACAAAGATATGAAAATCGCTGTATTCGACCTTGGTGGCGGTACTTTCGATATCTCTATCCTCGAACTTGGCGATGGCGTATTTGAAGTAAAATCTACTAATGGTGATACTCACCTTGGTGGTGATGACTTCGACCACGTAATTATTGACTGGTTGGCTGATGAATTCCTTCGTGAAGAGGGTGCTGACCTTCGCAAAGACCCTATGGCTATGCAACGTCTTAAAGAGGCTGCCGAAAAAGCTAAAATCGAACTTTCAAGCTCTACTTCTACTGAAATCAACCTCCCTTATATTATGCCTGTAGGTGGTGTGCCAAAACACTTGGTGAAAACTCTTACTCGCGCTCAATTCGAAAAATTGGCTGACCGTCTCATCCAAGCTTGTCTCCCTCCTTGCGAAAACGCATTGAAACACGCAGGCTTCAGCAAATCTGATATCGACGAAGTTATCCTCGTAGGTGGTTCTACTCGTATCCCTGCCATCCAAGAACTCGTTGCTAAATTCTTCGGCAAAACTCCTTCTAAAGGTGTTAACCCTGATGAAGTAGTTGCTGTAGGTGCAGCTATCCAAGGTGCTGTCCTCACTGGCGAAGTGAAAGACGTTCTCCTCCTCGACGTAACTCCTCTTTCTCTTGGTATCGAAACTATGGGTGGTGTGATGACTCGCCTCATCGATGCTAACACTACTATTCCTACTAAAAAATCTGAGGTATTCTCTACTGCAAGTGACAATCAACCTTCTGTACAAATCAACGTACTCCAAGGCGAACGTCCAATGGCTGCTCAAAACAAACAAATCGGTATGTTCCACCTTGATGGCATCCCTGCAGCTCCACGTGGTGTGCCTCAAATCGAAGTTACTTTCGACATCGATGCCAACGGTATCCTCAAAGTATCTGCTAAAGACAAAGCTACTGGTAAAGAACAATCTATCCGCATCGAGGCTTCTTCTGGTCTTTCTGACGAAGAAATCAAACGTATGAAAGCTGAAGCTGAAGCTAATGCCGAAGCTGACAAAAAAGAAAAAGAACGTATCGACAAACTCAACCAAGCTGATGGTATGATTTTCCAAACCGAAAAACAACTCAAAGAACTTGGTGATAAACTTCCTGCCGACAAAAAAGCTCCTATCGAATCTGCTCTCGAACAACTCAAAACTGCTCACAAAGAGCAAAACCTCGAGGCTATCGACAAAGCTATGGAAGCTCTCAACACAGCATTCCACGCAGCAAGTCAAGATATGTACAACGCAGCTAACGCTCAAGGTGGAGCTCAACCTGGTCCTGACTTCAACGCAGGTGCTCAAGGTGGCAATCAAGGTGGCGACAACGTAACTGACGTCGATTTTGAAGAAGTGAAATAATTCACCTTATATATAATAGGTAGAAAGAGGCGCATTTGTTGTGCCTCTTTTTTATCTCTATTTTCCCTATAAAAACACAAAAAAATCCAAAAACGCGAAAAAAATATGTTATTTAGCATATTTTTGCAGAGTAAAAAAGCCTAAAAAACCGCTCCAAAAGAGAA
>JAZOUT010000126.1:0-24135 GCA_045658305.1 Candidatus Aphodosoma sp.
TATCATCGTTCGCCAACGTGGTACAGTGCACAATCCTGGTGAAAACGTAGGTATCGGTAAAGACCATACTTTGTTCGCCCTCATTGATGGCACAGTTGTTTTCCGTAAAAAACGTAACAACAAATCATACGTTTCTGTAGAACCAGTTGCTGCTAACTAATTTAGTAGTTCTCGTTCGAGAAAATCTAATAAAAAGCCGTTTAACTTTTTGTTAAACGGTTTTTTTATACCTAATATATGCCCCCTACTCAACAAACTAATAATTAAAAGAAAAAGCTCATTCTACTCACAATAAACAGCCCGAATAGACAACCCAAGGTAACGAAAATGAAAATAAGTATACAACTTATCAGAATAAAATCCTAAATAATAAGCATTACTCGGATCGTCAATATAAAGCGAACTCGACCAATAATAACCAAATATCCCAATTCCAATGTGAGCACCTTTTTCTGTATACCCTGTCGCTGGTAAAAAAATTGCATTACGATTAATTCCTATTACTCTATAACCACGAACTCCATTATAAGTTATCCATTCCCAAGTACACTTATTAATCAATTCATCCATCTCTTTTTTAGTAGGCATACGCCATTTACTACCCCAATTAATTGTTGCAACATCATCTTCTCCTTCAAGTTTAGTTTCACTATCCGTAAAACCATTCTCTCCAAAATTACTCTTTGTACAATACTTTGTAATATTACTTGACAAACCATTGCAATATTTATATTTACTCCAATCATAATAACTTTTCTGCTCTACTTCGCCCCACGAAAAATAATCACCATATTCCTCTGGCTTGCTTGCACCTATATTACAGGTTGCCCATTTTACAGATAATCCTAAATCTACATATTCATGCACATCTTCTGAAGTACCAGTACTCGGAACTTCTACATAAATTGTATCATGCACATACACAGTATCCAACTTCACTATTGTCAATGTAGATGGCAAAAATAAACTAAACGTATCCATTCCTTCAATTTCACCATACGTAAGACTATCAATTTCTTTTACCGACATACCATAAAGCAAACGCTCATTTTTCCACACCAACTGATTTATCTGAGCGATAACTAACATGCCCATTGCCACAAAGAAAAGCACAATAAAAATTCTTCTCATAATTTATTCTCAACTTAAAAGTTATTTTACACCAACTATATTGCAAATACTATACAAACTATGATTAAATATATTTTCAACTCAAAATAAATAAAAATATACAATTTTTTTCATTACAACCTTACAACTTTTTTACTACCTTTGCATTAGGAAAATCAAACTCACTAATCTCTAAACTATAAACTCTAAACTATCTATAACACAATGACTAATGCAATAAAACCTCGCCTCTTCACTGGTAGTTATTGGGCCATATTGGGAGCCAATTTTATGCTTTTTTTTGCATTTTATCTCATTATGCCAATCCTCCCGTTCTACCTCAAAGAGATTTTCAACACACCAAATTCTCTAATTGGCATTATTCTGGCTTGCTATACTGTCGCAGCTCTTACGATTCGTCCCTTTGCAGGCTATCTACTTGACGCAATGGCTCGTAAACCGCTCTATGTTGCCACATTCTTCTTCTTTGTCTTATTCTTCGGCGGATACATCGTTTCTATATCGCTCTTTATGGTCATCATAGTCCGTGCTCTACAAGGTCTCATGTTTGGCATCGTCACCGTTGCCGGCAACACCGTAGTCATCGACATTATGCCTTCTGAACGCCGAGGCGAAGGTCTTGGCTATTACGGACTTGCCAACAATATAGCTATGGCTTTCGGACCTATGGTTGGTCTCTTCCTTCACGACTATTTATCATTCAATACTATTTTCGCTATAGCTATCCTCACAGGAACTATAGGTCTCATTCTTGCCGCTTGCGTTCGCACTAAACAAAAACCACCTGTCAAACGTCCACCTATCTCGCTCGACCGTTTCCTCCTCATTAAAGGCCTCCCTGCAGGATTGGCTCTACTCATGCTCTCTGTCCCTTACGGCATCACATCTACCTATATCGCCGTCTATGCGCAAGAACTAAATCTCTCTATCTCAAGCGGATTATTCTTTACATTCATGGCTGCAGGCATGATGGCATCACGCATATTTTCAGGCAAATTAGTTGATAAAGGCTATGTATCACAAGTCATCTCTGTTGGCATCACAATCGTTCTCATCTGCTACTTCGGACTCGCTGCATGCCTACCTATCAGCCAACATATCCCTAATGCACTTAGCCTAATATTCTGCACAATAGCTCTATTCGTAGGTGTCGGTTTTGGCACAATATTCCCAGCCTACAACACCCTATTTGTCAATCTTGCAGAGCATAACCAACGTGGCACAGCCAACTCAACCTACCTTACCTCTTGGGATGTCGGCATTGGCTTCGGACTCGTACTCGGAGGCATAGTATCACAACACACATCTTTTGCTTTCGCCTACCTCATCGGTGGTACACTCTGTCTCATCTCTGCCATATATTTTACCCTTTACGTCGGCCCTCACTTCAACCGCCACAAACTCAGATAGTATATTTTTTAAACATAAGTACAAAACTAATTTGCAGGCTTACAAATTATAATCTATATCTCCAACTCTATTAGGATAAATACTTTTTCAAGTACAAGCCCTAAATCATAAAAAATTACTAATTAATAACAAGGCATGTACTTAAAAAACAAAAGTAACCTATTAAAACTATTCAAGTATAAAAAACTTAATTATTCCATAAATATATTCTGTACTTATGTTAAAGTAAAAATATAAAATATGAACTTTCTAAAAAACTGGACACTACCAATAGCAATGCTCGTTGGAGCATTTGGCTACAAAGTGATGGACTATCTATCGTTCATCACTCCCTATCTCATTTTCACAATGTTATTGCTCACGTTTAGCAAAATATCACTTCGCGACCTCCGTCCACGTCTCTCGCATCTCTACCTACTCTGCATCGAAATCATCGGAGCCATAGCAATATACTACCTCTTAGCCCCATTCGACCCAATTGTAGCACAAGGCATGATGATTTGCATCATCTGCCCTACCGCCACAGCAGCAGCTGTCGTAACAGGCAAACTCGGAGGCAACGTAGCCAGTATCACCACCTACACCCTCCTCTGCAACATCGCCGTAGCATTCGTCATCCCTGCCCTATTCCCTATCATTGCTCCATCTGCCAACCACACATCATTTTGGGCTGCATTCTCACATATCATGGGCAGAATTTTCCCTCTCCTCATTTGCCCATTCCTACTTGCTCAACTCATCCGCTGGCTACTACCAAAAATAAATGCCAAACTCACCTCTATCAGCGGTTTGGCATTCTACATGTGGGCTATTGCACTCACCATTGCAATGGGCATGACCGTACGTTCTCTCATCGAAGAACCTACCGACACTCACACCCTAATTCTACTTTCAATCGGCTCACTCATAGCCTGTTTATTCCAATTCTTCACAGGCAAAGCTATTGGCAAAGCCTCTAACGACACTATTGCGTGCGGACAATCACTCGGACAAAAAAACACCATCCTCGCCATTTGGATTTGCACAGCCTACCTCAATCCAGTAACAGCCCTCGCTCCTGGACTATACGTCATTTGGCAAAACTTCTTCAACTCCACACAACTCTACCTTGCCCGCAAAAAACAATAAGAAAGTTAAAAAGATAAATTCCCATAAATTAGTCATAAATCGAAAACACAATTTACGTCTAATTTATGGGAATTTACGTTTAGAGATATTTATGTTCTTATGCCATTCTGTCAACAAAAACATCAAATCGTAATAACTGAATATCCCTCCATAATCAACCTGCGCACACTCGGATGCTTCTTATACTCCGAAATCAACGGAATTCCTGCCTCTTTCACGTGCAAACCCTGCTTAAATCCCGCAGTGCAATACTCACACGCACCTGTGATATAAGGCTTTACCTCCATATAAATTTTATGTAGTGGATGATTCTCTTTTTCCAATTCAGCAATCCATTTAGTACCCGCGCCCGAAAAGATAAATTTCAAATCATCATCATTTTCCAACGCCTCTTTCGCCATCATAAAGGCATTAGACATACGACCCAAATTCTCAAGTCTATCAGTGTCACACAACACAAATAAAGCAATTTTCATAATAGTAGATTTTTTAGAATTAATACTGAGTAATTTATAAAGAGTAATAAAAACTCTCTATCTCATATTATTCTATCAAAAATCATGCCATAAAAATAAACAAGAACACCATCAAATATAAAAAGAGATAGAATTTTCGAACTTGCGAAGTTTCGAAATTGCACCAAGATTGCGCACAATGAGAGTGGTGGTGGTTTATTCGCCTTCGGCTTATGAACTGCCTAACGCTCAGCAAAATAAATGAAATTTGTTTTGCATTCACTAAAATGGCAGTTTTCTTGCTTGAAAGTTGCTTGCACCTTGCTGTTGGGTAAGGAGTGGCAATACACAATGAGAGTGTGTATTTATCAAAGAAAAGTACCCTAAACTTCGCAAGTTCGCAAGTTCGAAAACGCCTTTTTTAGGATTATTTCTTTGGAAAATTTCATTCTTGAGTGAATTATCTACACAAAAACAAATGACCAACTCACTGATTTTGTGAGTTGGTCGTTTCTGTTATTACTACTCTATCAGGCAAAATTCGCTTTTAGCACAATAACAAACTGCTCTTTAGTAAAAAGACACTTTAATAAAAGTTTGTACCACTAAAATCAGTAGTACAAACAATATTTAGTAGTACAAAAAAGATAAAAATACCCATGCAAACAAAATTTGTAGAAAGATTATTGAAAAATATTTGTATATATAAAATATATTTTTTAACTTTGTATCGAAATAACAAATAAAAAAGATAAATATACATAATATGGTACAATTAAAAGATATAGCGACAATACAAACTGGGGTATATATTAAACCATCACCCAATTCAGACACTCTATATCTGCAACTTAGCGATTTCGACAAAGACGGAAACTTCATAGACAGAATAGTGTCATACGTATCAATCCCAGAAAAAAACAACAAACACTTACTTTCGTCAAAAGACCTACTATTTGCGGCAAAGGGAAACAAAAATATATGCATTATAACTCCAGAAACAAACAAAGCATGCGTAGCATCACCATCTTTCATAGTTATAAGAATCAAAAATAAAGAAAAAATATTGCCCGAATATGTAGCATGGTATCTAAATTCACCCATTATACAAAACTTATTTGCGAGTCATGCTTTAGGATCTGCAATTAAATCTATAACAAAAAATGTTTTAGAAGATTTAGAAATTCCAATACCATCAATCGAACGCCAAAAAGCATATATAGAGCTTGACCAACTACAAAAACGAGAACAAAACATCTACAAAATCATAGCTGAAAAACGCAAACAGATATTAGATTATAAAATGATAAAAAATATATAATTATGAGTACAAAAATCACACAAGACGACATTAACAAAATAGTATGGAATGCCTGCGACACCTTCCGTGGAGTTGTTGACCCAAGTCAATATAAAGATTATATATTGACAATGCTCTTCTTGAAATACATCAGCGATGTAAATAAATCAAAATATGCCGAATATTTAAAACGCTACGAAGGTGACACTGAACGAGCACAACGAGCTATGCGCCGAGAACGCTTCCAAGTGCCAGAAACAAGCTCATTCTACTACCTATACGAAAATCGTAATGTAATAAATATCGGAGAATTAATTGACATTGCTCTTGTTGACTTAGAAAATGCCAATCGCGAAAAACTCAATAGCGAAGATGGTAGTGGTATATTCCGCAACATCAGTTTCAATAGTAGCAATCTTGGAGAAGTCAAAGACCGCAACGTGCGACTAAAACAACTATTAGAAGATTTTGCCAACGATAAATTGCAATTCGATGAATCGCATCTCGAAAATAATGATGTAATTGGCGATGCCTATATGTTTCTCATTGAGCACTTCGCCAGCGATGCGGGCAAAAAAGCTGGAGAATTTTTTACTGCTAAAGAGGTATCTACCCTACTTGCCAAATTGACTAAAAGCGCACCTGGTTCTCGCATCTGCGACCCTACTTGTGGTTCAGGCTCGTTGCTTATCAAAGCTGGTCGTGAAGTAGGTTCCGACAATTTCTCGCTATATGGTCAAGAACTTAACGGAAGCACTTGGGCATTGGCTATGATGAATATGCTTCTACATGGGTTTGATAGTGCCGTTATTCGTTGGGGCGACACACTTCGCAATCCAAAACTCAAAGATGGTGACGCACTTATGAAATTCGACACCGTTGTAGCTAACCCACCTTTCTCGTTAGACAAATGGGGAGCAGACGAAGCAACCAACGACCAATACAATCGTTTTTGGCGTGGCATTCCACCAAAGAGCAAAGGCGATTGGGCCTTCATCAGTCACATGCTGGAAGTAGCCAACGAACATGGCAAAGTAGGTGTGGTTATTCCTCATGGCGTATTGTTCCGTGGCTCAAGCGAAGGCAAAATACGCCAACAAACAGTTGAAGAAAATATACTTGAAGCAGTAATTGGTCTGCCTGCCAATCTCTTCTACGGCACAGGCATTCCTGCCGCAATAGCAATATTCAACAAAGCCAAGAAAAGCGAAAACGTACTCTTTATTGACGCAAGTCGCGAATTTGAGAATGGTAAAAACCAAAACCGTCTTCGCGACAAAGACATTGAACATATCGTATCTACCTATCGTGCTTTCACCGAAGGCAAATCACAAGCAGGCATAGTCGAAGAAAAATATGCGTATATAGCTACCCCCGAGGAGATTAAAGAAAACGACTATAACCTCAATATACCACGCTATGTAGATACATACGAAGAAGAAGCCGAAATCGACATCGTAGCCGTACAAAAAGAGATTGACACTCTCGAAACCGAACTTACCGAAGTTCAAACCAAAATGAAAGAGTATTTAAAAGAATTAGGAATATAAAAACATCTATAACATGAATAAAATAGAATCATTATACCAAGAGTGGCAATCACTACAACCAATCTCACAAGAAGTGCAAAACAAGATTGACCAAAAATTTATGTTAGAATTTAACTACAATTCTAACCACATCGAAGGTAATACACTGACTTATGGTCAAACAGAAATGCTACTTCTTTTTGGCAAAGTAATCGAAGAAGCCAACATGAAAGATTTGGAAGAAATGAAAGCCTCTAATGTTGGATTAAAAATGGCGAAAGAAGCAGCACTAGACAAAAATCAACCTCTTTCCGAATATTTTATTCGTGTTTTACACCAAACATTACTTCGTGAAGACTACACGGTGTATCGCCAACTTCCTGATGGTACAAACACGTCTTACATCGTCCATGCGGGGCAATACAAAACTCGACCAAATTCAGTAATTACCATAACAGGCGAACGCTTTGAGTACGCTTCTCCAGAAGAAACACCTGCTCTAATGAAAGATTTGATTGAATGGTACAATCAAGAAGAACAAGCAGGCACAATGACGCCAATCGAATTAGCCTCTCTATTCCACTATCGCTATATTCGTATTCACCCATTCGAAGATGGCAATGGACGAATTTCACGCCTCATTGTAAATTATATTCTCTATCGTCATGGCTATCCTATGATTGTCGTGCGCACTAAAGACAAAAAAAATTATCTAACAGCCTTAAGTCAAAGTGATATCAATATAGGAAAATCACCATCAGAAGGAGCAAATGCCACTTTAAATCAAATAAAACCATTTATAGAATACTTAACAAATGTTCTTTACAACGACATTAAGTCTTATATATCAATAATTAAAGGTAAAGATAAATCAATTTGGTGGTATAATGGCGAACTTATCACATTAAAAAACCAAAACACTATCAATCTTTTAAATATTCTCCAAGAAAACAATAAAATTACAGTCCGTGATTTATCCGAAAAACTCGGAATAAACAAAGCCGCAACTCAAAAACAACTAAAAAATTTACAAGAAAAAGGCTATATAATAAGAGTTGGTGGTCGTAATGGATATTGGCAAGTTATCATTATTTGTACTACTTAATATAATAGTACAAACACATCAAAGTAGTACAGAATATACTAATTAGAAAAATAACACTTTTAAAATCTCATTTATAATAAAACACTTTTACAAAAGATTCTATCAAAAAAAACATTTAGTAATAATATAAAACTAAAATCATGAAAAAACTAAAACAGAAACTTAATTGGGCTATTGGACTATCTATCTCTGCCATTATCTTATCAGTAGTAATGCTAATAATATGGTGTTGCAATGCAGGAGGTTTTGAAGTTGTAGAACTTGACACATTTGTTGGAGTCATTGTTGCTCTACTTGCAATCATTGTCACTATAGTATTAGGTTGGCAAATTATAAACACAATGGAAATCAAAAGTAAAATTGAATATCTTAATGAGTTAGATAATAAAATAAAAGAACAACAAAAAAAACACAAAGAAACAACCACTGTTATAGGTCATTTACTTGATTTAACATGGGCAGAACAATCTATCAATAATTCAGAATATGGACTTGCATTTCCATATTGTATTAGATCTTTACGAAAATCAATGCAATTAACAAAATGTCAAAATGTAAATAAATTACTCCAATTTATGGAAATTAGCGCATCCGAAATACACAATAATTATATCATTAACAATGAATCTATTGAAGAAATGAAACAAGATGATAGAATTATTAGAGAACAAAATAATTTTAATTTAATAAAAGATAAATACGAAGAATCATATAATCTATTTTTCAAAAAAATAAAATTAGATGACACACAAAAATAACCCCCCAAAAGGATATAAGGTTTATGCTGTTGGAATAATACCAAAAGAATGGAAAGTTGAAGTATTTCACAAACTTGGTTATTTTTTAAGAACCAATACTTTATCACGAGATAAAATGAACAATATTTCTGGATGTGCTTATAACATACACTACGGAGATATACTCATTAAATATGGAGAAATACTTAATTGCACTAAAACAATTATTCCTCAGATAAATATTGAGTATATAAATAATAATCTAGGAACAAATCTTCAAAATGGAGATATAATAATAAGTGATACTGCCGAAGATTATACCGTTGGAAAAGCAACAGAAATTCAAAATATAAACAATAAAAAAATTGTATCTGGACTTCACACTATAGCATTTCGTCCAAATACAAATATATTTGTACCATATTTTCTTGGCTATTATTTTAATTCTCCTATTTACAAAGCACAATTATATACACTTATTCAAGGAATAAAAGTATGCTCTATTTCAAAAACAGCCCTTTCAAACACATATATTCCTATTCCTCCTCTTGAAGAACAAAGGAAAATTACGGAAATTTTATCTACTTGGGATGAAGCAATTGAAAGGCAAAGTAAACTAATCGAAAAACTTGAACTTCGTAAACGAGGAATTATGCAACGCCTATTAACAGGTCGCACCCGACTACCTGACTTTACTACACCATGGCAAAAAGTGAAATTAGGGGATATATTTACAGAAAGAAATGAAACTAAATGCGAACATTTGGCACTATTATCTATTACTGCTGACAAAGGTGTAATTTTACAATCAGAATCAGACAAAAAAGACACATCAAATGAAGATAAATCAAAATATAAAAGAATATGTCCTAATGATATAGGTTATAACACAATGAGAATGTGGCAAGGTCGTAGCGCATTATCAAATATAGAAGGCATTGTTAGTCCTGCCTATACAATAGTTACACCTAAAAAAAATATAAACACACTATTCATATCAGAAGTTATAAAACTTCCAAGAGTTATATATGATTTTTGGACTCACTCTCAAGGCTTGGTTGGAGATACATTAAACTGTAAATTCCATGATTTTAAACAAATAACAGTTCTTATTCCAAGCATCACTGAACAAAATACAATTTCAAATATACTAACTACAATTGATGAAGAAATAAATATCCAACGCAAAAAATTAAAAACTTTCCGCACACAAAAACGCGGACTTATGCAACAATTATTAACAGGAAAAACACGAGTAAAAAATTAAATTATATGGAGACGAACTTAACAAAATATAAAAAGGATATAGACATTCTTATCGAAAATGGTTATGAATTACAAAAAGGATTATACTATGAATTAAGAAATGAGTTTACATCTGATTTTGAAAAATTATCAGAAAAGCAAAAAGCTGAATTAGCAAAATACTCATTTAAAAATAAATATAACGAATGGTACAATGAAGCTCTATCAATAATCAAGCAATTAGTACCAGACAGATTAGATGATTTTAAGGCTTATTATAAACTAGATAAACGTAAAGATATAACATATAGCACATATACAATATCTGACTATTTAATAAACATTACCGTTCGTCGATCGGGAGAAATCATTGCCTCTCCAACATCAGTAATAAGTAAATTTGAACAACAATACTATATAGTAAAATCGTTGAAACACCGGTTTGAAAGTTCTCTGTATGACGTAAAACAGCTATTGCAAGCTGATGTTTTTGATTCTGAAATTGATAGTGCAAGAGAACTTTGTAAAAAAGGATTTTATCGTGCATCAGGTGCAATTTGTGGAGTTATTATTGAAAAACATTTAAACGAAGTATGTAATCAACATCAAATAACTATTTCTAAAAAACATCCAGCTATTAATGACTACAATGAGTTATTGAAAACAAATAATGTTATTGATATCCCTGTATGGCGAAACATTCAACGATTAGCTGATTTAAGAAATTTATGTGATCATCACAAGAATACTGAACCAACAAAAGAAGATATTGAAGAATTAATAATAGGAACAGATAAAGTACTTAAAACAATATTTTAACCTATGACCCTCTCCTTTAAAGAAAATAATATCAGTCAGATACCTGCATTGAAAATGCTACAGAAGTTAGGCTACAAATATTTGTCGCCTGATGAGGTTATGAGGTTACGGGGTAATAGTACGAGCAATGTGCTACTTGAACCCATACTACGCGACCAATTGACTAGAATAAATACCGTACAAGTAAGTTCATACCGAACTACCATGTTTTCGGAACAAAATATAATTGCTGGTATAGATGCACTGAAAAATCTTCCTATGTCAGAAGGATATATTAGTACGTCACAAGCGGTTTATGACCTTCTGACAGCAGGCAAAACTCTCGAACAAATAGTGGATGGCGACAAAAAAAGTTATGTGATGCAATATATCGATTGGAATAATATCGAGAATAATGTATTTCACGTAACAGAAGAGTTTGCTGTAAGTCGCGCAGGAATGAACGATACGTATCGACCTGATATTGTTCTCTTTGCAAACGGTATTCCACTATGCATAATAGAATGTAAACGTCCAGACATAAAAGATTCTCTTAACCAAGCTATTTCACAACACTTACGCAATCAAAAAGAGAATGGAATACGCTCTCTATACGTCTATTCTGCCCTACTATTAGCCACTAACGTAAATGAAGTGAGTTATGCCACAACAGGTACACCTAAAAAATTTTGGAACAAATGGACTGAACAATTTGCAGACAAAACCGCTGAAGAATTATACCGCTATAAATTGGCAGAAAAGGTAAACGAAAAAAGCAATAGAATAGATATATCGTGGAATGGATATAACCGAATGAGTGCTGAACCTAGTGAAGAATATGGTGCTCCTCTAATTCCATCAGCACAAGATGCTTATTTATATGACCTTTGCCGCCCTGAAAGATTGCTGAATCTGATGTACAAATACACACTCTATGATGATGGCATAAAGAAAATAGCTCGTTATCAACAATATTTTGCTGTAGAAAAGGTGATGGAGCGTGTTCGTAACATAGAGGGAGGCAGAAGAAAAGGAGGTGTGATTTGGCACACTCAAGGTTCGGGGAAATCATTGACAATGGTATTATTGGCACAAGCTATTCTACTTGACAAATCAATAAAGAATCCTCGCATCATACTCGTAACCGACAGAACCGACCTTGACAGACAGATAACTACGACATTCCGCAAATGTCAAGTACACGTAGAAAATGCCACAACAGGTAGCAATCTTGTGAAATTGTTGGAAAGTAAAAGTTCTACGGTAATAACAACAATTATCAACAAATTTGAAACTGCAGTGAGAGGATTGAAATCACCACTCACAGACCCAAATATTTTTGTACTCATAGACGAAGGGCATCGCAGTCAATATGGCGAAATGGGAATAAAAATGGAAAAAGCATTACCAAATGCCTGCTTTATTGCCATGACAGGAACGCCATTAATGAAAAAAGAGAAAAGTACGGCAGCAAAATTTGGAGGCATAATTCAACCAATATACACCGTAGATCAGGCAGTAAAAGATGGTGCAGTAGTACCTCTATTATATGAAGGACGTATGGTGCCACAAATGGTACATGCAGAATCGATAGACCGATATTTCGACCGAATTTGCGAATGGATGACTGATGCACAACGAGCCGACATGAAAAAGAAATTTAGTCGTGCCGACCAAATAAATCAAACAGAGCAACGAATATACGCCATTGCATGGGATATATCACAACACTTTCAGAAAAACTGGCAGGGCTCTAAATTTAAAGCTCAATTAGTTGCGCCACGCAAACGCGTAGCCATTATGTACAAAAAATTTCTTGATGAAATCAATATTGTTTCGTCAGAAGTGCTCATTACTTCGCCAGATACTCGCGAAGGAGAAGATGATGCATTTGGCGACACTTCAAATACAGAAATAGCATTTTGGAAACGCATGATGGACGAGCATGGCACGCCTAAAAAATATGAACAAAACATAATCAATCGTTTCAAAAACAGCGAAAAACCAGAAATAATAATCGTAGTTGATAAGTTGCTTACAGGATTTGATGAACCTAAAAATACAGTACTCTATCTTGACCGAAAACTAAAAGACCATACACTATTGCAAGCGATTGCACGAGTTAATAGGGTATGCGATGACAAAGAATTTGGGTATATCGTAGATTATTATGGTGTGTTCAGCAATTTAAATGATGCGTTAGAGATATACACTGATTTTGACGAAGAAGACCTAAATGGCACATATACCAACATTGCAGATGAAGTAGCAAAATTGGCTCAACGACACAGCGATGTGTGGGAAATTCTAAAACCAGTAAAAAATACCAATGATTTAGAAGCATACGGAGAAATATTGCGTTTAGAAGACAAACGTGCAACTTTCTATGAAAGGCTAACAACGTATGCTCGAACATTGAAAATAGCACTTTCATCAATCGATTTCCATAAAACCACACCACAAGAACAAATAGACCGCTACAAAGATGACTTAGCTATGTTCTTAAAACTAAGAAAAACTGTACAAGAACGTTTTTCGGATACTATCGACTATTCGCAATATGAAGGACAAATACAAAAACTAATTGACACTCATATTGAAAGTGGAGATGTGGAGATTATAACTAAATTGATAAATATTTTCGATAAAGAGAAATTTGCAGAAGAGGTAGAAAAGATTGTAGGCAAAGGAGCAAAAGCCGACACAATAGCTTCACGCACAGCAAAATATATAAATGAAAGCATGGAAACCGACCCAGCATTCTTCAAAAAGTTCTCTAAAATGTTGGAAGAAGCAATAGAAGAATACAAACTTGGGAGAATAAGTGAAGCAGAATACCTACAACGTGCTGAAAATATTATGCATCAAGTGTTGAGCCACACAGATAGCGAAATACCTGAATCATTGCAAAACAACAATGCTGGCAGAGCTTATTTTGGATTAAGTCTTGAAGTATATAAAGCAGTATGCAAAGATGATAATAAATTTAATATAAACAAATTAGCTCTGATAACAGCAACTAAGATAGATGAAATCATCAAAAAAAATATTTTCACAGACGGAACATTAATGGTGGATTGGACTGCAAAAAGCAACCTTAAAAGTTCAATGAAACTGGAAATTGAAGATTTCTTAATTGATGATATTAAACGAAAATATGATGTTCCTCTTACATTTGACGATATGGATTCTATTATCGACCGCTCGGTAGATGTAGCAACAAAATGGTTTCAATAATGGAAAATAAAATAATATTTGGTTCTCACAAAATAACATACAACATAAAATCATCAAATCGCAAAACGCTTGGCATCAAAGTATATCCATCTGGCAATGTTGAAATATTATCACCCATAGATACTTCAAAAGAAATTATTGAACAACGAATTTTGAAAAGAGCACCTTGGATATTACGCCAACAAAATTATTTCAAGCAATTAGGAGAACAAACACCCCAAAAACGATATATTAGCGGAGAGTCACACTACTATCTTGGGCGACAATTTATATTACAAATAGAAGAAGGTAAACCAAATAGTGTAAGATATAAAGGTAGATGTTTTGAGATAGTTTGCAGTCCAAAAACTAAGGCTAAAGAGTTAATGAAAGATTGGTATAAGTCACATGCAAAAATTAAATTTGCTGAATATGCCGAACCTATAATAGCGAGATTTTCGAAGTATGGAGTCGAACCATCATCATTATACATTCAAGAAATGGAAAATCGTTGGGGCAGCTGTACACCTAAAGGTAAAATAATACTAAATACTCGACTAATTATGGCTCCTCGTCCATGTATTGAATATGTTATTACACACGAGTTGTGCCACCTGCTACATCCTAATCACACCAAAGCATTTTGGGAACTACTACAAAAAGAAATGCCAGATTGGGAACGCTGGAAAAATAAATTAGAGCGATTTATGATTTAAAATCACTCTACCAAAATATAATTCGTGCTTCTACCCCCTTCGCCCGAATCACGCAATAGACCTTTTGATACAACAACTTTTGACGAGAAAAAACGCATTATTCACGTCATTTTATGATGCGAATAATCAAAATAATTTACGCAAATCCATTGTCAGAAAATCTTCGACACTAATTCCTCCTTCGCCAACAATAAAAAATGTCTTAGTATTAAATAATTGTCATTTCTTAATAACCGGATATTCTGCTCTTTTGTAAATAACTTTACATCTTACTCAGTGGACTGAGCATTTTTACTCACTACAAAGGTACAAAAAAACTTCATTCGGCAATATGCTGAATGAAGTTTTTTTGCTATATATTATCTTAACAAATAAGAAATACTATTAGAGTCAAGCAGAAAATCAAATAATCCCATTGTAACAATACCTTGTTCGTTGACTTTCCGCTTTATATCATCCCCTACAATAATAAGTTTACGAAAACTATCATTAATATTCAATAATGAACGTTGTTCTTGATCCTCTTTTTCTTGAGTTGGCATTCTATATGCTGATTGTATATAAATACGTTCTGAACCATGATTTACTACAAAATCAACTTCCAATTTCAATCTCTTAGAATTGCCATTCTCATCCCGACTCCATATTTCTACAAGACCAACATCAACAAGATAGCCACGCTGACGTAATTCATTATAAATAATATTTTCCATTATATGAGTTTCTTCTTGTTGCCGAAAATTCAGAACAGATGCACGTAGTCCTAAATCAGAGAAATAATATTTCGTTTCTGTTCCTATATATTTTCGTCCTTTTACATCAAAACGCATAGCTTCTTCTATTAGAAATGCATCTTGTAGATATCCTATATATTCTCTAATAGTTGAATCCTTAATTTTTATATTTTCATTCGAAGAAAAAGTATTACTTATTCTTTTTGCATTTGTAGAAGAACCTATTGAAGAAGCTATAACTTGTGATAATTGTCGCAATCCTTCTGGATTTCTTAATTTATTACGATCAATTACGTCCTTTAAATAAGTAACCTCATAAATATTTTTTAAATATTCAATCTTTTTTTGTTCCGTATTGAATTGTAATATTTGAGGCAACCCACCAAAAGTATAATAATCTTTCCATGCTATACGATAATCTCCACCAACAGCATTATAATATTCGGCAAAACTAAGTGGCCAAACCCTTATTTCTTCACCTCTACCTCTAAATTCAGTTACCACATCTTTAGAAAGAAACTTCGAATTCGAACCTGATACATATATTTCTAAATTTGGAATATGCATTAAACTTAATAAAACTTCAACAAAATCATCAACTAATTGAATTTCATCGAGAATAACATAATGAACCTCTCCATCTTTATGTAAATGAGCATCAATATAATCAAGCAAAGAATCTGGATTTCTCAACGGACGACTTCTTCTATCGTCTAATGATAACTCTATTATATGGTCTTCTTTTATTCCATGATCCAATAAATAATTATGAAAAATGGTAAATAACAAAAAAGATTTTCCACATCTACGCCCTCCTGTTATTATTTTTACTAAACCATTACCTTGACTTTCAATGAGCATGTCAAGATATTTTTTTCTTTCAATTATCATATTAGAGTACTTTTTTTGTGATATACCACATTTTTTACACCGCAAAGATACAAAAAAAACTTCATTCTGCAACACGCTGAATGAAGTTTTTTATCAATTATTCTACCAAAATATAATTCGTGCTTCTACCACCTTCGCCTGAATCACGCAATAGACCTTTTGAGACTAAATCTTGAATATCACGTAAGGCTGTGGCTTGGGATGTGTGAGTGATTTTTGCCCATTTACTTGTATTGAGTTTTCCTTCAAAACCATCCCATAAAAGATTTAATATCTTTATTTGTCGCTCGTTAAGTTGAAGTGAAACATTACGCTGCCAGAAAAAGCTCTTTTTGACAACTCGCTGAACTTTTTCGTGTGCTGTCTCGATAGCCTCTTGCATTGTTTGCAAAAACCATATCAACCATTGCGTAATATCCAATCCATGCTGACCAACATATTCAAGTATCTCATAATAGGACTTTTTATTGCGCAAAATAGCCGATGACATACTATAAAATCGCTGTGATAATCCATCGGCACGAGCCAACAACATATCTGTTATAATACGAGTAAGACGACCATTGCCATCGTCGAATGGATGAATATTCACAAACCAAAGATGCGCAATAGCGGCTTTCAATACAGGGTCTATACTCTCTTCTTGATTGAACCAACGCAAGAATTTATCCATCTCCACAGGAACAACATCAGAGGTTGGTGCTTCATAATGCACTTTTTCTTTCCCCATAGCTCCACTTACCACCTGCATTGGCTGAGTGCTTGTGCGCCACGTAGCCACTGTAATTGGCACAATTCCACTACGCCCAGTAGGAAATAATGCTGCATGCCAACCAAATAATCGCTCCGTAGTGAGCACCTTGTCGGCATGTTGAACTGCATCCATCATCACCTGCACTACTCCATCGGTATAATGATCTGCTTCGGGCAAACCTGCTATCTCCAACCCTAAATGACGTGCAACTGATGAACGCACATGAGTTGGGTTCAATAACAAACCCTCTATTTCGGAATTTCGAAGTACGTCTTCTGTCATCACATTCAATACACTATGAATTTGCTCGCTAAATCCCAAACCACTCATCAATCCTAATAACCGACCTTGCTTTTCTCGCACTTGAGCCAACAAAGATATAATACTTTTGTCGTTCCAACAAAAATAGGGCCACTGCTCATACTGCCATATCCAAACTGGGTGTCTCATATTTAAATCATTTTATGCAATAAATAAACTCTTTTTTCGCTGCAAATATAGTGCTTTTTTCTTAAATATGCAAGTTTTGACGAGAAAAAACGCATTATTCACGTCATAAAATGACGCAAATAATGCGTTTTTATAAATATTTGAATAATTTACTTATCTAAAATTCCCTATTTTGGCACTTGATACTGATGTGCATCGCAATAGCCATTGGCGTTTGTTGTGCGAGTTTTACAGCGTTGTCCTGTGCTTTTTGCTATACCTTTGCATTGTTGCGATGTGCCTTTTGCGGTTGTAGTTACTTGCTGTTTTTCAACTCTTTTAGACGCATCAGAACTCCATGAATCATAGTCATTCATACCTTCCAACTTAGCCTCAACATCATCTGCCATTGCTGCATAAAAATCTATTCCTGTCAACCACTCCAACAAATCAACACTAACCGAATAGACTTCCCAATCGGCTTTCAAACCATCACAATTTGGCAACAAAAATGCTTGCATCTTACTACGCTTAGGCGAATAAAGCACTTTATAATAAAAACCTGGTATAGTAACTTTATTTGCACCAATAGTACCAATATTTTCAATAAAAACAGGCCCTGTAACCACATACAACGAGTCATCAGCCAATGCCCAATCTCGCACTTTTTGCTCCAAACGCGCCCATACGCCACGATTGAATGATGGCTTTTGCGGACTCATATTCGACATATAGAATGTCTCTGACATAGCCTCATCCGACTGCTTCATATCCGCCGCAGGACACAAATGACCTCTATCATAACCTGATGATTTATAATCACTCAACTCAGCCGAACCCGTTTTGACTTTTGCATCAAAACGAAAATCATCCCCTCGCTCTGCATTACCATTCACCATATCTGCCGTAAGCAAATAATAGACCCATTCTGGTTGTTCATGCTCTTCGATATACGACAAACTATAGTATGTATGCTTAACAACCACACCATTGCTTGATGGCTGTTGCGCAAACAAAAACAATGGTAAAAATACCAATAAGAAAAACAATTTTCTCATAATCAATTCCTTATTCTCCAAAATTCTGGATACAAGTTATTACACCTATTCCCTATATTTTTCACCCATCCAAGTGGCAAATCTTCGTATGTAACAAGCACAAAACCACGAGGTGCGTCTGTCAAAACAATTGCCTCTTTCCTCAAGAATGAGATAGCCTCTTCGTATGACAACTCTGCCTCTGGGTAAGCTCCTCTCACATACACTTGCGATAATGCCAACGCTGCCTGTGGTATCAAATCTTTACCTTTTTGCTCAAATATCTGCACTCCAAAGGCTAGCACATTCAACGTCTTACGACATTCTGTCACTAAGTCCACACGTAAATTCTGCACTGCATGATATTTTCCCTCACACTCAATCACCACAAAATCCCCCTCCAACAAATCAGCTACCCTCACATCAACCATTGACCGTTGATTGTTGACTATTGACTTCTTATTCTTCCCCCTTTTCTCACTCTTACTCTGGACCCTATCATCTATAATCTGTAATCTGTAATCTGTAATCTGTCTTGGTTTTCTCACCACCGCAAGAAATAGCCCTTCCCCACGTGTCTTATGTGGCAAAAATCTATAGCCTCTCTCAGTTTCCGTAATCATCCAATCTTCGCCAATCTTAATAGGCAAATACTCCGCCCCCATCTCATCAATCAACCACTGCACTTGCTCCTCATTTTCATGAGTATTGAATGTACAAGTACTATAAATCAACACTCCGCCTGAGGTCAACACCTCCCAAGCCGACTCCAATATTTCACGCTGACGTTCCACACACATCTCAACATTCGCAGGACTCCACTCCTCTCTTGCTCGCTCATCCTTACGAAACATTCCCTCGCCCGAACATGGAGCATCCACCAATATAGCATCAAACTTCACCTTCAATTTCTCAAAATGTCGAGGTGCATTATTCGTAACCAAGCAATTAGGCGCACCCCATTTAGTAATATTTTCCACCAACACATGCGCCCTTTGTGACACATACTCATTCGACACCAAGAAGCCATCTTTCGATAAATATTGCGCTATAGCAGTAGATTTTCCACCTGGAGCAGCACACATATCCAATACAACAGCATCTTTCTCAACATATTGTTCTAATGCCTGCCACACAAACATCGACGATGCCTCTTGCACATAATATGCCCCTGCATGAAACGTCGGATCATACGTAAATTTAGGTCTCTCTGCCAAATATCGCCCCCACTCACACCACTTCACAGCCGCCTGTTGACCATTATCTAATTGTGCATTGTGCATTGTGCATTGTGCATTAATACGAACACTCACCGATGGCTCATCTGACAACGCCCCTACAAACGCATTCCATTCGCCATCACCTATCACATCTCGCACCATATTCTCAAATCCCGCAGGCAATATTATTTCCTCCTTATTTTCCATATACAAAAAATTGAAATATATAAAAATAGGCGCTTATGCGCCTATTTTTTATTCATACTACATTTATCAAAATTTATACAATATTGTTAACACTGCATTATGACGCATAGTTTTTATATTAGCCAAATGCGCTTGTGGTTGTGGATTTTTCACACCATAATAACCATTACCAAGTAATTCAGCACCTTGTTGGAATGGAGAGAAGACCTGATTTTGTTGACTATAAGCATATGTTAGGTCAATACCAAAACCATTATAGCGATAACCAAAACCACCCGCAGCATAGAATAACCCTTTATCTGCAAATACTTCCATATCGGTACGTGTAGTATTATCATGCAAAGTGCGAGTTGCATTATTAGATAGATTAGGTGTACGATAAGCTACACCAGCACGGAATGAGAATTGTGATGCAACACGAAACTCTGCACCAGCTTTAATTGTGTGTGTAGCAAGTGATTGTTGTTTGATTTCATTATTTTCATATACGAATTCTGGCTCAGCAAAAAGATAGTCTGATTTTTCACCTTTGAAACGCATACCGGGATTATTAGCATATTGATAGTCAACATTGATAAGAGCAACTTTACCAATTACAAATCCAACAGATGCTTGAGCTTTAAGCGGAGAATTGAATCGATAATTACTCTGTGATTTAGGTGTTTTATATTCAACAGTTGCATAATCAGCAGATGTACCTTCTCCTACTATTTTTGCATAATAACTATCAGTCATATTATACCATGTTGGAGATTGGAAAGATGCTCCAATACGCATCCATGCAAAAGGACGAGCAATAATACCAATACGGAGATTACAACCTACACCTGATGAATTAAATACATTTGTAAGTATCGCACTTGTTACTCTGGTATCATCACCATCCCCAATAACATACATTTCGCCAGAATTAGAGATTAGTTGATAGTTAAGTGTTTGAAAACCCAATCCGGCACCAATATAGAGATAATGACCTACATTAGCAGAATACGAGAAGTTATATTCATCAATACGTCCACTCTCTTCTCCTTTATATGCCATACGATTGGCATTATAAGCATAAGGCGTATAAAACATTGAATCAGGATTCATTGGATCCATCAAATAACCTTGATAACCAAGAATCGACATATATGACACATAAAGATTATCTTCATGGATTTCAGACGGATAAAATCCGTTAGTAAAATCAGCAATCATATTAGTCATTGAAGGTGTGCCATTTGCGGCAACAGAAGTTTGACGATGAAAGTCTTTCAAACGATTATATGTGAAACTAAAATTGCTTGAGACATAACCTCTATCCTTGCCAGTTTGCAAGGAAACAATATAACTCAACTGATTAAAGTTAAAGAAGAAATCGTTTTGTTTCACTGCATTAGTAGGCGATGTAGCGAGTGTAACCGAAGGAGTTGCATTAAGCGTGAAACTCAACTCAGAAGAACGATAAATACCAAGCGCAGCAGGGTTATCGAGTACAGCAGAAGGGTCACCACCAAGAGCACCCATAGATCCAGCCATTGACATATAGCGAGCAGTACCCATAATATCAGTATTCGCCATACGCGAAGCATCCATTAAACCTTGAGAAAATAGGGAATGCACAATGCGCAATTTAAAAATATAATTATTCTTTTCATATCCGTAATCTATTATCTATTATCTGTAATCTATCATCTGCGTCGTGTTGAAGAAGAACTTGAGCCACCCGAACGACCACCGCCACTACTGCTGCCGCCACTACTGAAACCACCTGATGAACGTGTAGATGAAGACGATGGGCGATATGTTGACGATGAACGAGTTGTAGATGAATTGCTTCTTACCGCCGAAGTAGAACGACGTGTAATTGTAGATGACGAACTATTGACTGCCGATGTTGTACGTGTTGTAGATGCAGGCGAAGTTACTTCGCGTGTAGTTGTAGGACGAGCAGGCAATGCCGATGTAGAAGTTTTACGACGTTGTGTATTAACGGCTGAAGTAGAAGTTGTCCGATTTGTTGAGGTAGAAGCACCGCGAACTGTCGAAGTGGAAACATTTGTATCACTTGCACGACGTACAGCTGCTGATGTAGTTGAAGTTGAAATACGATTAGCTGATGCAACATTTGCTGCTACACGAGATGAACTATTCACGTTACGACGCTCATTTTCGCTACCTCGAGCTACATAATCATTCCAATCTGGTTTTGGATGATGCGCACCATTATCGTAATGAGGATAATGACAATGATGATGGTGGTGATGATGTCCCCAATATGGGTCATAACATCCTGCATATCCCCAATATGGAGTGTAGAATGGGTCGTACCATGGATTATAGAAGCCATAGAAATATGGGTCGTAATACCCTACTGACCAACCATATCCGCCATAATAAGAACCATACCAACCATACATACTACGATTCCAATAGTAACTTGAAGAGTAATATGGTCCATAATAGTAAGGATTGTTCCAATAAGCACTACTCCAATCCATATATGGATAGTTGTAGTTTTCAGTTATCTCGATGTTATTGCCATCTACATCAACAACATATTGTCCATCAGTCAATACAAACACATTAGTTGTATAATTAGGGTCGGCAATATGCGCAAGACGCTGTTGAGTTGAATCCTCAGTGCGATGGAACATATTGATACGCGCAGTGTATGACATTCCATCATCAGAATAGCCCACCTCAGCAGTAGGAGCAACTTTTTCTTCTACCACCACTTTCGGAGTTTCAACAACAGGTTTAATATCTTTTTTCGGATTGAAATAGATATCATCATAATCATAACGTTGTGCTAATGCACTACTTACAATGCAAAATGCACAAATATATAACATTAATCGTTTCATAATTACATCCTCCTTTGTTTTTTAGACCCACATTATATATAATAGTTTAAAACAATTGGAATATAAAATATATTGCAAATGATACACACATAATCAGTTTAATGCCGATACTAAGCATAGTGCCTACGAAAGTGGCGAGACCACTGCGAAGGGCTTTATCGCCAGATGCACCACCTACGAGTTCGCCGATTATAGCACCAAGAAGCGTACCGAGAATCATACCTACAGGGGTAAATATGATACCTACGACCATACCTATTATACTACCATTGATGCCAGCTTTCGAACCACCCACTTTTTTGGTTGTCCAAATAGGTAGATAGTAGTCAAGTATCGTAACCGCCAATGTAGCCATACCCCATCCCACAAGAAACGAGGTAGAAAACTGCACCTTATCGGTCAGTTGCAACAACAATAGTCCTACATAGCCCAATGGCGGACCAGGCAATGCAGGCACTACTGCGCCAATAATCCCCACAATAATCAACACCGCAGAAAGAATGAATAAGAAAATTTCCATAATTTAATAGATTACAGAGTACAGATTACAGAGTCAGAGTACAAGTTTTTTCCTTGCTCCCTGCTACTTACTCCATGCTCCCTATTCTTTATTGTTCGACTTTTTGGTATTTGTAGCCGAGACGATAGAGTTCGCAGCTTGCACCGATGCGGAACATTACTTTCGTAGTGCGAGCAAAGACGTGGAATGCCATTTCGCTCTGTGGTTCAATCTCTTCGTGACGGATTTGTGCCAATGCAGTTTGCGAGAGTGAGCGCATGAGGTTTTCGAAACCTTGAGCAGTTTTGCTATCGAGCAAATAACCCATCACACCTTCGATGATATACTCGTCCATCTCGTCGAAACCACGTGGGTCGCGCAACGAGGCATATACATCTTCGCGACGAAGCACCTCGTCCCAATCCTTATCCCAAAGATGAGCAAGAGCCATGCCAATATAACCAGCCCATGCAATAGCCACAGTTGGATATTGAGCAATTTCAGGCACTGCATCCACCATATATTGTGGAGCAATCTTGTGCCACATCTCTTCTAAATCCTCAGTATGATAGAGTTGCTCAGCTCCACAACGCAAATCGTGAGCCTGACGGAGCAGTTTTTGAGTCAACTCCTCTTCGTATTTTTGTAAATACTCCTTATCTATTTCCATTTTTTTTATTTTTTCAGACATGAAGACATGAGAACATGATATTTTTCTTGTATTCATGTCTTCTTGTCTTTTATT
>JAZOUT010000127.1:0-29595 GCA_045658305.1 Candidatus Aphodosoma sp.
CAAGGTTTAATCCTTGATTTATTTTTCCTTGCGGAGAGAGAGGGATTCGAACCCCCGGTACCTCTCAGTACGGCGGTTTTCAAGACCGCTGCAATCGACCACTCTGCCATCTCTCCTTCAAAAGCGATGCAAAGTTACGACATTTTTCTTATTTCTCCAAATATTTTTGCAATTATTTTTCAAATATTTTTAGCATTTGTGGTAAGTTATTGATTTTTAGTTTTATTTATTTAAATGTATTTTTTGGAATTACTTGTTTTTTGTCTTTATTGAAGGTAAAATACTTGCGATTTAGCCTATTTATTTGCTAAAATAGAGTGTATATTTCTACAAAAAAGTCAAAAAAAATAAAAACGACTCGCAAAAGAGTCGTTTTTATTATGAAGTTTTAGTTAGTTATTATGTAATTATTTGTTAAATTTCATTGCTCTTGCAATAGCTTTTGCAGGTGCTGATGTTTTTCTTTTTTTCATGTCAAAAGAACCATTGTATATGTATTCTCTTTCATAAGTTACACCTTCATTACCTTGAACACCGCTTTCTAATGTAATATTAGCAGTCAAAATTCCTTTTGTAGCATTACCTTCAAATTTAACTTTACCATCAGCACAGAATGCAATGTCTGTCATTTTGCCATCTTCGACGATATAGCCAAATGTGCCTGCAAATTGTTCTTGGCTTAAAGCAACACCTTCCAATAAACCTTCGCCTTGGTTTTCTGTCCATTCTGTAAATTCAACAAATTCGTATGTGCCAGGAGCAGGACAACCATCTTCTTGTAGTGTTGCGCAGAACATAACGATAACGTCTTCACCACTACCAGTGTTATTTTCTGCATCTAAGCCCTTTGATACAAATTCAAATACATATAATGCAGTGCCATCTTCTAAATCAGTATATTCAGATTGGTACATATCGCAATTTGTTTCAGGTTCTTTTGTTTCAGGTTCAACTGGACCACAAGCAACGAAAGTTAAGCTCATAGCAACGAGCACAAAGAAAGAATAGAAAAGTTTTTTCATAATTATTGTTGACTGTTATATACCATCGTCCCATCGGTAATTAAATAATTAATAAATTTGTTTGGTTGATTTTTTATTTTTCAATATTTGCAGCAATACAGTCTTCCGCTGTTTTGTGTGATTTAGCAGTAGAGCGAGATACTTTTGCGCCAAGTTGTTTCTCTAAAGTTTCTTTTTTTGCATCAGCTTCATTTGCTGAGCACCATTCGTAGGTTGAAACTTCAGTTTTTGCACCAAGGATTTCTACTTCATAAGTGAATTTGTAACATTTGCGTTCATCTTTGTCGCAAGAAGTTAGGCCTAAACCTAAAAATGCCACTAAGGCAATAGATAAAATTACTTTTTTCATGATAATAGGATATTTAAATTAATAATTATATGTTGACTATAGGTAAAAAAGCATCTTTTATATGATTTAATTTGTATTCACCTGAATTATTTAAAATAACTGTTACTATATCAAATCTTGTTTCACAATCCAAATTTTTAATTAAGATGTAGTTGTGGGCTGCTCTAATAAGGTTGCGCATTTTCTTATTGTCGACTGCATCTTCGGCATTTATGAAATCTTCACTTTTTCGTGCTTTTACCTCTACAATGACTAATATTTCTCCGTCTTTGGCTATGATGTCAATTTCTTTATGTCCGCAACGCCAATTGATTTCTTGAATTAAATAACCTTGCGATTCAAGGTATCTGCAAGCCATAAATTCGCATTGATGTCCAAAGTCGTGTTGTTTGTCAGTCTTTTTTTGTTCCATTATAGCATTGTTAGTTGTATTCTACAACAAGCTTGTCCTTCTTCGTTGCGCAATTCAAAATGTTTTTGGTTATCAATGTCAGTGCGGTATATTTCAATATTTTGGTTATATAGAGCCTCTTTTAAATAGTTTATATCAAGGCGTTTTATAGTGGAATTCATTGTCTCTTCAAGCAATAATGTGTCAATTGCCCATTGTAGATATTTCATCGAATTTACATGCTGATTCATATCTATATCGCTGACAACGACTTTGTGTTTGTATGTTGGTTCATCATCTCCTTTGTAATCAACTCGCTTTGGTTTATTCATTGTGAATAATTCATTTTGTGTAGTTACAACATGGTTTGCTAAGTCTGTGGTTTTTAGTAAGTCAACCATTTTGCGAGTTTTGAAATCAATCATTGACCATAGAGTAGATGCTTGTCCTATAACTTCTTTTTTATTGTTGTAGATTAAGAAATTACGTGTAGAGAATATTGAACTACAATCTTCAACCCAAGTTTCAATGCTGATGGTTTCATATTCGTGAGGGTATTCTGTCATCTCAATAGCGATGCGACTTGTAACCCAAGCTAACCCATTAGCGTGCATATAGTCCATTCCGAAACCACGAGCTTTTGCTGCCATGCCTGCAGCATCAAGTATAAATGCTCCTATATTTTGTAGTGATATTCGTTTAGAAGCATCTGCTTCGCGTGGATATATGTAGAAGTCAAAAGTATTTGTCATTTGAGTTGGAGGTTATAGATTTTTGAGTCTATGCGAGTGTTTATGTCGCTTATTTCTTTATCAAAAATTCCGTAAATAGTAGAGCCTGAACCTGACATTGCTGCATATATTGCACCTTTACGATAGAGCATTTCTTTGATTTCGGCTAATTCGGGGTGTGCAATAAAGACTGTTTTTTCGAAGTCATTGAATATGCAGTCTTTCCATTCTGTTATAGGGCGTTTTATTGCTTCTTCGAGTGGAGTAGTCCAACGTTGAGGTTTGCAACCTCCGTATGCTTCTGCGGTGGATACGTGTACATTTGGTTTTATCAAAACAATGTGGTATCCTGCTAAATTTATTGTTGTGGGTTCAAATATGTTGCCTATTCCTTTTGCTAAAGTTGGTTTGTTTTCGATGAAAAAGGCGCAATCGGCACCTAATTTTGATGCTCTTTTTTCTAATTCTTGGGCTGATAGCTCTAAACTAAATTCTTTGTTTAGCATTTTTAGCATGAATGCTGCATCGGCTGAACCTCCACCTAAGCCTGCTCCCATTGGAATGGTTTTGTGTAGGTGTATATTAATAGATGGTAAATCAAATTCTTCTTTTAATAATCTGTAGGCTTTCATTATCAGATTGTTGTTTGATTCTCCTTCTATTTCTAAGCCACTACAATTGAATTTGGTTTCTTCTTCTTTTATAAATTCTAACGCATCACATAATTCTATAGGATAGAATATAGTTTCTAAATTGTGATAGCCATCAGGGCGTTTTTCTGTTATATTTAGTCCTATGTTGATTTTTGCGTTTGGAAAAGTAAGCATAGTTTAGAGTTTAGAGTTTAGAGTTTAGAGTTTAATACCGAATCAATGGTCTTAATTTTATGGTAAAAAATAGTACCTTTAATTCTAAACTTTTTACTTTCAAATTTCATCGGCAAAGATACAAAAATATTTTTATATATGACTTATAAATTGATAAAAAAAAGTCCCACGACTACACGTCGTAGGACTTTTTTATTATTACCTAAAACCTAAATTGTTTATTTTTTTTCGCGTTGCTTCACAGCAGTGCTTTTTTATTTCTTTTTGCACTGCAAAGTTAATGCTATTTTGTGGAGTGTGAAACTGAAATCTGATGAATGGTAGTTTTTTGTTACTGAATTGTAGTTATTTCTCCGTCTAACCACGAGAGGAATGCTTGTACTCTATTTCGTGAGACGAATATTTCTTCTGAGAATGAAGGGTTTACTGTTAATTTTAATCTTCCGTTGAAGTGTTTTGATATGGTGTTTATGGCGTTGATGTTTATGATGATTTGTCGTGAAATGCGGAAGAATTGTTGTGGGTTGAGTTGGTCGACAAGGTTGTCGAGTGTATAATTGATAATATAGCGTTGTTTGTCTTTAGTGGCAACAAAGGTATAGTGGTCTTCGCTATAGAAGTATGCGATGTCTTGCATTAGAATGTGTTGATAGTTGTCTCCTACTTTAGCCAATAATCTTTCTTTGTATGAGTTAGGGGCTTGTGGTTGAGGTTGTGCGTATAGGGTGGAGAGTTGTTGTATTTTGGTTTGAATGTTTGTAAGTTCTGTGTTTGTTTTTGTTAGTGTGTGATATTTTTTTATAGCGTCATTGAGTTCGTCTTCTTCAATTGGTTTTAACAAATAGGCTATGCTGTTTGTTTTGAATGCTTCGATTGCATATTGGTCGTATGCTGTAGTGAATATTACTGGGGCTGTAATTTCTACTTTATCGAATATGTCGAAGCAGATGTTGTCGGACAAGTGGATGTCCATGAAAATGATGTCGGGTTGTTCGTTGTTTTTGAACCAATTGATAGATTCTTCTACTGAGTCTATTGCTGCAAGAGGGGTAAAATCTGGGTCGATAGATTTTAGCATACGCATTAATTCTTCTTGTGCTAAAGGTTCGTCTTCTATTATTACGTATTTCATAATTTATTTATTTATGGGTTAATCTATTTCGTGTCGTGTTATGAGTGGTACTGATACGCTGAATGTTGTGTTTGTTTGTTTGATTTTTATTTCTTTATTGGCTATGATTTTGTATTTTTCTTTTAGTCCTTTTAGTCCTAATCCTGTTGAGTCGGCAGGTATTGGGCGAGGGGTGATGGTGTTGTTTACTATTATTTTGTTGTCGTCGATAAAGATGTTGATAATTAGTGGTTTGATTGCGGATATGACGTTGTGTTTACATGCGTTTTCTATGAGGATTTGTAGTGCTGTTGGGATGATTCTTGTTGATAAAACTGCTACGTCGGTTATTGGTGGTATGCTGATTTTTATGCCTTGTCCATAGCGGATGTTTAATATTTTGGTGTATTGTTGTGCAAATTTTAATTCGTCGGATAATGGTACGACTTCTATGTTGTCGTTTGATAGTAGATAGCGATAGATTGAGGCTAATCGTTTGGTGTATTCGGTGGCTTTGTTTGGGTCGGAGTTTATTAGTGATACTAAGATATTCAATGAGTTGAATAGGAAATGTGGGTTTACTTGTGCTCTTAATTGATGATATCTTATGCGCATTACTTCTGATTCTACTTCTTTGATGTGTTTTGATTGGCGTTCTAATACTTCGGATTGGTCGATGTATTTAGCTAACATGAGAATGAAGCAATTGACTAATATGTCGGCAATGATTGAGATTTGGAAGTAGGTTTCTTTGTATACTAAAATGAAAGGTTTGTATCTGATTGGGTCAAATAGGTAGAAGGCGAAAATGGTTAGTCCTACAGCCCAGAGTACGGCGAATGTTATTTGTATGACGGTGGTGTTGTGAGGGTTTTGTAGCATCCATTTTTGTTTGTTGCACCAGCGTACGAAGTATTGATTGAACATGCCTGCAATGATGACAAATGGGGCTGCGTACATTGTGCAACGAAGCATAAAGTCAAGTGAAATTACGTCTTCGTATATGACGTTGTTTATGGCAAGTACTAACATTACGGCTATTGTAAGTCCGAAACAGGCGACTAATGTGATGGTATTTTTTGATTTTGTTGCGTCCATTTTGTTTGGGTTGTGTTATGTGAATACACACTGTGAGTGTGTGTAGGTTTTGTTGCTTGAAGGTTGCTTGAGGGTATGGTTCACTATCTTGAAAGTGATGGATAGGAATACACACTGAGAGTGTGTGTTGTTAGTGATTAGTTGTTAGTTGTTAGTGATTAGGGGGTGGTGTTTGTGTTTTTTTAGTTGTTCCATAGTTTTTTCATTAGTTCGTCCATTTTGTTTTCGGCTGGGTTGGGTTGTGCTTCCCATAGTTTTGTGCCTTGTAGTGTGTCGGGCATGTATTGTTGGGCTACGAAATGGTTTGGGAAGTCGTGTGCGTATTTGTATTCTTTTCCGTAGTCTAATTCTTTTAATAGTTTGGTTGGTGCGTTTCTTAGATGTAGTGGTACTGGTAGGTTGCCTGTTTTTTGGACTAATTCTAATGCTGTGTTTATTGCGTTGTAGGCTGAGTTGCTTTTGGGTGATGTGGCTAAATATATTGTGGTTTCGGCAAGTGGTATTCTGCCTTCGGGCCAACCTATTTTGTGTATGGTGTCGAAGCAGGCGTTGGCAAGTAGTAGGGCA
Source organism: Candidatus Aphodosoma sp. (assembly GCA_045658305.1). GTDB lineage: Bacteria > Bacteroidota > Bacteroidia > Bacteroidales > Paludibacteraceae > Aphodosoma. The sequence continues at coordinate 6,097 of JAZOUT010000127.1, forward strand.
TTTGGGTTGGCGAGTCCTATGTCTTCTGAGGCAGAGATGACAAGTCTGCGTGCTATGAATTTTGGGTCTTCGCCTGCTGCTATCATGCGTGCTAACCAATATATTGCTGCATCTGGGTCGGAGCCTCGGATGCTTTTGATGAATGCAGAGATAATGTCGTAGTGTAATTCGCCGTTTTTGTCGTAGGCTAATGGGTTTTGTTGTAGGCGTGCTGTTACTATGTCGTTGTTTATGATGAGCTTACCTTCGGGCTGAGCATTGTGCAAAATCTCTATAATATTGAGCAATTTGCGTGCATCTCCGCCTGAGTATCTAAACATTGCTTCGGTTTCTTGTAGTTCAACTTCTCGTTTGCTAAGCTCTATGTCGTTAGTGAAAGCTCGTTGTGTTAGTTTTTCTAAATCAGCTACTTCGAGTGATTTTAGTACATATACTTGGCAACGTGAGAGTAGGGGTGTGATTACTTCGAATGAAGGATTTTCGGTAGTGGCACCAATTAGTGTTACGGTGCCATTTTCGACTGCTCCGAGTAGTGAGTCTTGTTGTGATTTGCTGAAACGATGGATTTCGTCAATAAATAAGATGGGGTTGGCTTGTGAGAAAAAGCGAGATTGTTTTGCTTTTTCAATTACTTCGCGTACATCTTTTACGCCTGAGGTTACTGCACTTAATGTGAAAAAAGGGCGTTCTAATACGTTGGCAATAATTCGGGCTAATGATGTTTTGCCTACACCTGGAGGGCCCCAGAGTATGAACGACGAGAGATTGCTACTCTCGATCATCTGACGGAGAATAGCACCTTGCCCTACTAAATGAGATTGGCCGATATAGTCGTCAAGAGAGCGTGGGCGTAGTCGTTCTGCTAATGGTTGCATTTTTATTTAGTTACTAGTTATTAGTTATTAGTTATTCAGATTTGCAAAGTTAGTTATTTTTGTGCGTACGGCAAAATTATTTGCATAAAAAAAGACAAGAGACGAGAAAATCTCTTGCCTTTTATTTATAATGTGTAGTTTGAATTATTCAAACAATTTGTTGAAGTCTTCTACGGTGATATCAGTGTCTACAACTTTTACGCTATTGCGGATTACTGCAAATACTTTGTCTTCGAGGGCTTTTTCTGCCATGTTTTGAACAGTGTCTTTTTTGCTCAACATCTCTTTTGCATAGTTGTCGAGGATATCATCTGGCACTGAAGTCATACCATATTGAGCGAATTGGATTTTAGCCATGCGACGAGCAAAGAGGTTGATGTCTTCACGGTCAACTTTGATATCGTTAGCTTTCACTACTTTGTTTTTGAAGAGATACCATTTGAGGTCTTCGAGCATGAGGTTGAAGTCTTTTTCTACAGATTCTTCAGTCATGTTAGGGTTAGTAGCAAGTACCCAACGTTTCAAGAATGCTTCTGGGAATGTGAGTTTGTCAAGTTTTTTAGTGAAGTGAGCTTTTGCATCGATACCGAATTTATATTCAGAGTCTTCTTTGTAAGATTCTTTGATGCCTTCAGCTACTTTAGCACGGAATTCTTCTTCAGTTTTCACTGTGCCTTCGCCATATACTTTGTTGAAGAGTGATTCGTCGATAGCCGATTCTTCGTAGTGAGTGATAGAGAGAATTTCGTATTGGAAGTCGCAGTTGATTTCAGCAGCCTCTTCTTTAGTGATTTTGAGCATAGAAGAGATTTCTGCTTCGTTTTCAAATGTTTTGCGTGGGTTGAAGCGAACTACGCTGTTTACTTTTGCGTTAGCAAAGATAGCTTTTTGTTCGTCATCTTTCATATAGGCAGAAGAAAGTACAGCATCTTCTACTTTGATACCGCCTTCAACTACGTTGCCTTCAGCATCGAGTTGGAGCATAGTACCTTTGAGCATATCTTTAGCGTCTTGAGCCTCTTCTACTTGAGTGTAAGAACCAAAGCGAGCAGCATATTGTTTTACTTGAGCATCTACCATTTCGTCAGAGATAGTGATGTTGTAGTATTTGATGCTGTCTTTTTTGTTCATTGTAGCTTCAAATTCAGGGGCAAGTGCGATGTCGAATTTGAATTCAAAGTCTTTTTCTGCATCAAAGTCGATGTTGCGTTCTTCATCTTCTTTGTTAGGAAGAGGTTCGCCAAGGATATCAAGTTTGTTATCAGCGATATATTTGTAAAGTTCTTCTTGAAGGAGGCGGTTAAGTTCATCAGCTTTTACACCACGACCATACATTTTTTTTACAAGACCCATTGGAGCCATACCTGGGCGGAAACCAGGGATATTAGCTTTTTGACGATAAGATTTGAGTGCTTTTTCTACTTTTTCAGCGTAATCTGCCTCTGTAACTTGAAGTGTAAGCATTGCGTTTACAGCATCAATGTCAGTTCTAATAATGTTCATTTTCAGTTATTTATTAATTGTTAATGATAAATTTTTGTTATTTTGAAATTTAGCACGCAAAGGTAGTAATTTTTTTTTATTTATACAATAATATAGGAGAAAAATAAATTTTAAGTTCTATCTTGTGCATTTGGAATGTTTTTTGTATCTTTGCAAAATATTTAATATAATGCCTTTGGTGGCACTAATTCAATTATTTAAATTATGGAAAACAATTATGACAAAAAGCCATACGGATTGAGAAATTCGGGCTACGAAAACAGAGAAAGAAGACCACGTGTTGGGGCTAACAATTCGTCGAGAGATGGACGTGATAGCGGTTATAACAGAGGTGGTTACAACAGACAAAATCAAGAAGGTTATAGACCTCGTTACAATCAAAATGGAGATGGAGAACATCGTTCTTACAATGGAGGAGAACGTCGTTCTTACAACAATGGAGGTAATCGCAGCTATGATAGTCAAAATCGTGGCGGTTATCAATCACGTAATAATGGTGGACAAGGAGGTTTCCACAATAATAAATTTAATCGTAATAATGAAGGTGGCGGTTATAATCCAAACAACAAATATAGCCAAAAGAAGCAAATAGAATATAAAAAACAGTTTGTTGATTATTCGCAACCAATGCGTTTGAATAAATTTTTGGCTAATTCGGGTATTTGTTCTCGTCGTGAGGCTGATGAGTATATAGCAGCAGGTGTTATCACCGTTAATGGAGAAGTGGTTACTGAATTGGGCTCAAAAGTAATACCTGACACTGACCGTGTTATGTTCCACGACCAACCTGTTAAGTGTGAGAAAAAAGTTTATATTCTTTTGAATAAACCAAAGGATGTGGTAACTACAGTGGAGGATACACATGCTCGTAAAACGGTGTTGGATTTGGTGAAGAATGCTTGCTCTGAACGTGTTTATCCTGTAGGTCGTTTGGATAGAAATACTACAGGTGTGTTGTTGATTACTAATGATGGTGATTTGACTACAAAACTCACTCACCCTAAATTTAATAAGAAAAAAATCTATCAAGTAACTCTCGATAAGGACCTTCAAGATGATGATTTTGCAAAGATTTTGTCGGGTATTGTGCTTGAGGATGGAGAAGTGAAAGCAGATGAACTTTCGTTTGTGAACGAAGGAGATTTCCGTACAGTTGGCCTTGAAATTCACTCTGGTAAAAACCGCATTGTGCGTCGTATTTTTGATGCTTTGGGTTATCATGTAGTGAAATTGGACCGTGTGTATTTTGCAGGTTTGACTAAGAAGAATTTGCCTCGTGGTAAATGGCGTTATCTTTCTGAAATGGAAGTAACTATGTTGAAAATGTCGGCTTCTGCGTTTAAGGGATAATTTGTAATCACAATTTGTGGTAGTTGATTGAATTCGTAATATGTAGGAAAAGTGTAGTGTGTAATGTTTTTTTGATTATAATTTTGTGATTAAATTAAATATGCGAAAATATATTGAAAACATAAAGAAAAATATTTTCCTAATTACTATTTTTTTAGTAGCAGCTTGGTGGAATATTCTACGTATAAATGACTCATCGCTTTATACTAATATTGGCTATGTTGCGTTATTTTTAGTAATTTTGTTTTATGGATTAATTTTGTATTTGATTTATAAAAATGATAGATTTTCTAAATTATTAAAAGTGACTTTATATACAATATATTCACTATACTTTTTTTTATCGTGTTATGTTTTATTGACTTCAGTGGACATTTTTTTATTTAATTTAGTGTATCTTTGTTATGATATTATATTGGTTTTAGCGGGTATTGTTTATGCTATATACATGGTATTCAATAGAAGAAAACTTGAAAGAATAGATGAAAAATATACTATTTATGGGTGGTGGTTTTTCTTTGTTACATACCTTTTTATGATTAGTTTTATTAGATATATTTAATTTGTATGAAAGATTTTGCGGTTTAGAGTTTTTTATTGGGAATACTTTTATTGATGTTGTGTTCAAAATATGATGTTAATATTGTGAATCTTTTAGAAAAAATGAGTATGATATATTGTCTGCAAAATTGGATACTTTGAGTAATAATTATACTATAAAATGTATTATAAGTTTTCAAAAGTGTGAGTAAAAAAGATATACAAAACTTAAAAGAAGGACAAAGTTGATATTGTAAAAGCCGATATGGAGGGATTTGTTATTTGGTGGGGTGTTTTAATTATGAATTATGAATTATGAATTATGAATTAAATAAGTTGTATCCTTTAAAGTTGAAGCCTATACTTAAGCAGAAACTTTGGGGTGGTGATAAGATACAGAATATATATCGTCATAATGAGCCTAAACTCGATAAGGTGGGGGAGAGTTGGGATGTTTCGGCTATGGAGGGGGATGATTGTGAGGTGGTGAATGGTTGGTTGGCTGAGAATACTTTGGCTGACTTGGTTGAGGTGTATATGGGTGATTTGGTTGGAGATAGGGTTTATGAGCAATATGGAGCGGAATTTCCACTTTTGTTGAAAGTAATAGACTCTAATCGTGATTTGTCAATTCAGGTGCACCCTAATGACGAGTTGGCTGAAGAAGAGCATGGATTGAGAGGAAAGACTGAGATGTGGTATGTGCTTGATGCTGAGCCTGATGCTCATATTATTTTGGGTTTTAATCGTTATGTTTCTCAGGCTGAATATATTGAGCGTGTGGCTACTGGTAATCTTGAAGAAATATTGCAGAAATATCCTGTAAATAAGGGTGATGTATATTTTATACCTGCGGGTTTGGTGCATTCTATTTGTAAGGGGTGTCTTATAATGGAAGTGCAACAGGCTTCTGACATCACATATCGTATTTATGATTATAATCGTAAGGATGCAGATGGTAATCTTCGTGAACTTCACACTGAATTGGCTCAACGTGCTATAGATTTCGAAAATTGGCAAGGTCGTAAAATATCACTTCAACCAGCGCAAAATGGCATTGTAAATCTTGTGCAATGTCCATATTTTCAGGTGAATGAGATGCAGATTGATAAGCCGAAAGAGTATGATTTAGCACCAATCAATTCGTTTGTATTGTTATCATGTGTCGAAGGACATGTAACATTGAAGTGGGATGATGATTATCTTACGCTTACTGATGGTGAAACTATTCTTGTTCCAGCAGAGATGAATAGTTTGTATATTGTTCCTACAGTGAATACTAAACTTCTCGAAACTTACATAAATAATTAATAATTAACACTTAATAATTAGCAATTAATGATGTATTATGCATCTCTTTTGATTGTGCATTGTGCATTGTGAATTGTGCATTGATTTACTATGGAAAACAACGAATTACTACAACAAGTAACCGCTAAAGCTGAAAAATGGCTTACTGGTGCGTATAACGAAGAAGCAAAAGCCGAAGTTCGTCGTATGCTTGATGCTGAAGATAAAACTGAGCTCATTGAGTGTTTTTATAAAGACCTCGAATTTGGTACAGGTGGTCTTCGTGGTATCATGGGTATGGGTTCAAATCGTATGAATATCTATACTGTAGGTGCTGCAACTCAGGGTCTTAGCAATTATCTCAAACGTGAATTTGCAGGACAAGAAATCTCTGTTGTAGTAGGTCACGACTGCCGCAACAATAGCCGCCTTTTTGCTGAAACTTCTGCTAATATCTTCTCAGCTAATGGTATCAAAGTATATCTCTTTGAAGCACTTCGTCCAACCCCTGAAATCTCTTTTGCTATCCGTCATCTCGGTTGCCAAAGTGGTATTATCCTTACTGCTTCGCACAATCCAAAAGAATACAATGGCTACAAAGCATATTGGAACGATGGTGCGCAAATCATTGCTCCTCACGATGTTAATATCATTGCCGAAGTAGAGAAAATCAAAGGTCCAGAAGAGATTAACTTTACAGCTCGCCCTGAACTCATCCAAATCATTGGAGAAGATGTAGATAGTGTATATCTCGAAAAACTCAAAACTCTCTTCCTCTCTCCAGATAGCATTGCTCGCAACAAAGACCTCAAAATTGTCTTCACTCCAATCCATGGTACTGGTATCACATTGATTCCTCGTTGCCTCAAAGATATGGGCTTCGAGAATGTTATCATTGTTGACGAACAAGCAGTTATCTCAGGCGATTTCCCAACAGTAGTTTCTCCTAACCCAGAAGAACCTGCTGCTCTCGATATGGCTATTCGTAAAGCTAAAGAGGTTGATGCTGACATTGTTATGGCTTCTGACCCAGATGCTGACCGTATGGGTATTGCTGTGAAAGACGATAAAGGCGAATGGATTTTGGTGAATGGTAACCAAACATGTATGATGTTCACATACTACATCTTGCGCCGTCGTCACGAGCTCGGTCTTCTCAAAGGTAAAGAGTTCATGGTGAAAACCATCGTTACTACTGAAATTATGAAAGACATCTGCAACCACTATAACACACCATTGTTGGATTGCTATACAGGTTTCAAATGGATTGCAGCCGAAATTCGTGAACGTGAAGGTAAAGAACAATACATCGGTGGCGGTGAAGAAAGCTATGGCTATCTTCCATCAGACTTCCTTCGTGATAAAGACGCAGTTGCAGCATGTGCACTCATGGCAGAGATGACAGCTTGGGCTAAGGATAACGGTATGTCAATCTTCGAACTCATTCAAGAGATTTACCTCCAATTCGGTTATGGCAAAGAAAAAGGTATCTCTGTAGTTCGTAAAGGCAAATCAGGAGCCGAAGAAATCCAACAAATGATGCGCGATTTCCGTGCTAATCCACCAAAAGAGATTGCAGGTTCAGCAGTTGTTGTAATCAAAGACTACCAAACACTCGTAGAACGCAATGTAGTAACAGGCGAAGAATCTAAACTCGCATTCCCAACTACATCAAACGTATTACAATACTTCACAGAGGATGGCACAAAAGTATCAGTTCGTCCTTCAGGTACAGAACCTAAGATTAAATTCTATGTAGAAGTACGAGGCAAAATGCAATCACGTGCCGACTTTGCTCGTTGCGAAGCAGAAGCAACTGCTAAAATCGATGCAGTACGTGCTTCTTTAGGAGTGTAATTTAGAGTACATATTACATAGTACAGATAACAAGTAGAGACGCAATAATTTGCGTCTCTTTTTTGTTGTGCTTTTATTAATGGATGTATATAGGGGTGAGGTGATTTTAGGTAATGTGTGGGAATCTCTGAGGGTTGTTTTATAGTATGTTTATCCTATATTTATAATATATTTATCCTATATTTATGGTATATTTATAGTATGTTATAGTATGGGAGAGGTTAGGGTGTGATGTTTTTTGTGTGAAATCCTTGTGTGTTTGAAAAATAATTTCTACCTTTGCGGTATGAATACACTGAGTAGCGTTCTCAGGTGGTTTTGTTAAAGCATTTTTGCTTTGTTCTTTCTAATTACGAAATTTTGGCGAATTTTATGACTATGAAAGGATAAGTTCAAGAATGCCCATTGTTGTATATACAGCGTGGGCTTAACTTATTCGTATAGTCTGGGTCACGCCAAAATACCTGTAATTAGCGAGAAAGTTAAGTTCTCGCTTTTTTTGTGTTTTTTATAAAAGTTGCGCCCGACACGAATTAGGGATAATGTTATGAGAAAAATGTTATTTTTTGTATTTTCTCTTTTTATGTTAATTTCTTGTGATAACACTGATGAAATTACAACTAAGATTACATGTTTAAATTCAAGTGATTATGGCGCTTTTGTATATTTTGATTCTAAAGAAATGTTTTGTATGGCACCGAATGAAAAAAATATTAAATATTATTATCCTGTTGGTTTTAATGTAGAAGTAAAAGTAGTATTATGTGGAGTGAAAAAATTAGATAACGGATATAGATTGTATAGAGAGGATGTTATAGATAAATTTAGTGGTAATATAAAATTTGATTCTGATTTAGATTACAAATTAACTATAACAAACAATAAATTAAATTGTCAATCTATATTAGCTGAATAATTATGGAAGATATAGTTTCATTATTGGCATCTCCATCTGGGATAGGAGGATTGAGTGTTGGTGCTGTTATACTAATTTTTATTGTATACATGTATTTATTAGAGCGTAAAAAAGAAAATCAAAAAAGAGAGGAACGGAATCGAAAACGAAGACAACAAACTAAAATAAAGAAAGAGATTTCTTCTCAACAACCAATTGTTATAAACAATATAATAAATCAAGATTCAATAAATTCAAATTCTACAAAATAATATTACAGCTATGAAAAAAATAATTACATTATTAGTGTTTGTTGTTTGTACAACAATGCTTTATGCTCAAGATATAATAATAACAAAAGATTCAAAACGAATTGAAGCTAAAATTATTGAAGTAACTCCAACAACTGTAAAATATAAAAAATGGAGTTATCAAGATGGACCTGATATATTAGAGGCAAAAAGTAATATAGCAGCTATTATGTGGGGTAATGGGGAAGTGGAAGCATTTAGTGTAGAAGAAGTAGTGGCAACAACTAAAGAAGAAAGGCAAGAAGTTGTTGCAAACGAAGAATCAAAAATAGAAAAAGAAGAGAGTGTTGCCATTGTAAAAGAAGTGGAAAAAGAAAAAGTGGTTGCAAATAAAAATACAGTAATAGCAAAAACAGAAAATAATAATTATGTAGTAGGAAAAGGAAGTTTATCTTTAGTTCGTTTGGAAAATGGTGATTATATGTGTGATGGAAGGTTAATAGCACATGAAAATATTAGAGAATTTTATGCTAATAATTGTTATGATGCATATTTAATGTATAAAAAGGCTTATAATACAAGTATTGCTGGTTATACATTATTGTGTGCAGGTTCGGTTTGTGCTCTGGCTGGTTCTCTTACTATGATTGGAGATTTAGCATCGGGATTAGCTTTGTTGGTTACTGGTTTATGTGCTGATATAGCTTGTATTCCGACTATTTTGGTAGCATATAAACAACAAAATAAGGCAATTGATATATATAATAAAAATTGTAGTAAAAAAGAAATAGCAACATTAAATTTGGGTTCTACGACAAATGGATTTGGTCTAACAATTAATTTTTGATAAAAAATTATTTTGTATACATTTTTGAGGTTTATAGTTTATGTTCAGTAGAATACAAAAAGATCCGCTTACTACGAATATGTAGTGAGCGGATTTTTTATAAAAAATCGCACTGCCATTTGTTGAGAAAAATTCCTATAAAACAGGATTTGAGGGGTTCCAGCTCTTTGTAATCTGCCGACCATAGATGGTTACAACTCTAAAAGAGAAGCGCAGCCCGCCATTGATAAAGGAAGTTAGCCTCGGTAAGAATAATTAATTGTCGAATTTTCCAATCTCAGGCTGATAGTGCGATGTTATTTTAATTCACAATGCATAATTCACAATTATTATAACATCTGTTTGTGAAATGTTTTCACTAATTGTATTGCAAAGGTAATGCTATTTATTGATTTATGCAATAGTTGTTTTGGGTTTTTAACTATTTTTAACATCCAATAAAGGTGTAATATTGTACATTTAAGGTGTTTAGATTGTTTAATTACCTATGAATTATGCATTATGTATTATGAATTGTATTAAGTACAATATCTATTTATTCTCTAACTATCTAACTTATTGATACTTTTTGCGATGTGAATAACTTTTTTACAATTTGTATGTAAAAAATATTGCATACATCAAGAAAAAGTTGTAACTTTGCATTCCCGAAAAATAGAGTAAATAGTAATTAGTAAAGAGTAATTTTAAGGTAAAAATATATGAAAAAAAGTCCATTACAATTAGCGCGTGCATCTTATCAACCTAAATTGCCCGCTTCGCTTCAAAAAGGTGTTGTTTTGACTGAAGGTGAACCAACAGAATCTGTTGCTAATCAAGCTCAAATCCAGCAACTTTTCCCTAATACATACGGAATGCCACTTATCAAATTTGAACAAGGAGACGATAAAGAATATCCTGCTGTAGGCGTGGGTGTTATCCTCTCTGGAGGTCAAGCTCCTGGTGGTCATAATGTCGTTTCAGGTCTTTATGATGGACTAAAACGTCTCAATCCTAAAAACCGATTGTTTGGTTTCTTAGGTGGCCCTCAAGGTCTTGTAGATCACAAATATATTGAACTTACTGACGAAATTGTGGATGAATACCGCAATACAGGTGGTTTTGATATTATTGGTTCAGGACGTACTAAATTAGAGGAAAAATCACAATTTGACCGTGGTATTGAAATATGCAAAGCTCTTGGTATCAATGCAATTGTGATTATTGGAGGCGATGACTCTAACACTAATGCTTGTGTGTTGGCTGAGTATTATCTCCAAAAAGAGACAGGCATTCAAGTGATTGGTTGTCCTAAAACTATCGATGGCGACTTGAAAAATGAGATGATTGAAACATCATTTGGTTTCGACACTGCATGTAAAGTCTATTCAGAACTTATTGGTAACATCCAACGTGACGCCAACTCTGCTAAAAAATATTGGCACTTCATCCGTCTTATGGGACGTTCAGCTTCTCATATCACTCTTGAATGTGCATTGCAAACTCAACCAAATATCTGTATCATCTCCGAAGAAGTAGAGGCTAAACGTATGACTCTTAATCAATTGGTTGATTCAATAGTGAAAGTAGTGGTTAATCGTGCTAATCACGGACTCAACTTTGGTACAATTCTTATTCCTGAAGGAGTTATCGAATTTGTGCCTGCTATGAAGAAACTCATTGCCGAACTTAATGATATTCTTGCAAATAACACAGAATTCAACCTCCTCCTTAATTCCGATGAAAAACGCGAATATGTACGTTCACGCCTCTCAGAAGAAAGTTGTGGAGTATATTCCGACCTTCCTGTAGCAATTGCTCGTCAGTTGACTCTTGACCGTGACCCTCATGGCAATGTGCAAGTATCACGTATTGAGACTGAAAAACTCCTCATCGAAATGTGTGTTACTAAACTCAATCGCCTCAAAGCTGCTGGTACATACAAAGGTAAATTCTCTACTGTAAACCATTTCTTTGGTTATGAAGGTCGTTGTGCTACACCATCTAACTTTGATGCAGATTACTGTTATTCACTTGGTTATACAGCAGCAGTATTGATTTCGGAAGGCAAAACGGGTTATATGTCAAGTGTGCGTAACCTTACAGCACCAGCCGAAGAATGGATTGCAGGAGGTGTGCCGTTAACTATGATGATGAATATGGAACGTCGTCATGGAGAGATGAAACCAGTAATCCAAAAAGCACTCGTACAGCTTGATGGCGAACCATTCAAATACTTTGCAGCACATCGTGATGAGTGGGCAACCTCAACAACAAGTTACCTATATCCAGGTCCAATTCAGTATTATGGTCCTGATTGTGTATGCAATCAACCAACAAGAACTTTAGCTCTTGAACATCAAAAATAAAAACAAGACAAAAAAGCGAAGATAAAAACCCTTCGCTTTTTTTGTGTTAAACTCTTTGTAAATCAAAAAATATTTTGTACCTTTGCATGTTTATTATTGTAAATTGCAATGAGTGTAGTGCTATTAATTATTAATTGTTAATTATTAATTCTTAATTAGTGAAAAACTTTCTGACAATCATATTCTTATCACTGCTTTTGACCTCTTGTAGCGAGTATGTGAGATTGCAAAAATCTACTGACCCAGAGGAGAAATTTCAAGCAGGTAAAAACTATTTCCAAGAGAAGAAGTACATAAAAAGTGCTACAATGTTCGAGGAAATAGTGCCTTACTATCGTGGTACTCCTCAAGCAGAAGAGGTGCTTTATCTTCTTGCAGAATCATACATGGGGCAAAAAGACTACTATTCAGCATCAGAATACTATCAAGCCTACATACGTAATTTTCCTCGTGGTACATACGCTCAAGAGGCTCGTTATCAGGTAGCTTATTGCTATTATCTTGATTCACCAGATGCACGACTTGACCAAGAAGCCACTTATGATGCAATCAATGCTTTTAGCGAATTTATAAGTATATATCCTGAAAGTGATAAGGTTTCGGCTTGTCGCAAGTATATTATAGAATTGGATGATAAATTAGCGTATAAAGAACTTTTAAGTTCAAGATTATATTACAATCTTGGCCTTTATGGTGGTAATAATTATCGTGCATGTATCACAACAGCCGAAAATGCTCTTCGTGATTTTCCAGAAACTAAATATCGCGATGATTTGGTATTTATTATCTTAAAATCAAAATCAAAAGAAGCATCACTCTCAGTTGAAGGTAAAAAGCGTGAACGCTATAGTGAAGTAATTGATGAATACTATCGTTATGCCAATGCATTCCCAAATGGAAAACACCTCAAGGAAGCAAACCGCATACTACGTGAAGCAAAAAATATAGTAAAATAAATTAAGTTAAAATGTGAAAATTGAAATGTGAAAGTTTTCCGTTCGGCTTTAACTTTTTATCGCTAAAGGCTCAAAGATCTTAGGTTTAACTTTCAACTTTCAACTTTCAAATTAAAATAAATTATGGCAAAAAAAATCACAGCCCCAAACAACACTATCACACGTGACATGAATGCATTGTGCGAACCAGTTGGTAATGTTTATGAAACAGTGCGTATTATTGCTAAACGTGCTAATCAAATCAGTTCTGAAGTGAAACACGAACTTGATAAAAAATTAGCTGACTTTGCATCATCGGCTGACAATCTTGAAGAAGTATTTGAAAACCGTGAGCAAATAGAAATCTCTCGCTATTACGAACAACTTCCAAAACCAACACTCCGTGCTGCTAAAGAATTTGAAGATGGCGAAGTTTATTGGCGTAATCCAACTACTACAATGTAATTCAGAGTACTGATTATAGTGTACAGATAGTAAATAATAACCGGATACTCTGGGCGTCCAGATGTATTTCGGTTATTTTTTGTATGGGTTAATCAATTCCTAATAACTATTTACTAATTACTTATGAAACGCCTTCTCCTCATATTTTTAATTCTTAATTTTTCATTTTTTATTGATATAGTGGCAATTAACGTCATCCCATATCCTTATGAGTATGACGTAAATCCTTCGTATCGCTATTATTTCAATGAGCAGAGTGCAATAGTTTGTAAACACAAATCTCTTATGCCTGTGGCAGAGTTATTTTCTCGGCAAATGGCTAAATCTACAGGTTTGCAGATGCCCATAGTTAAGCGTTCGCAGAATGCAATTTATCTATATCTTGATAAAAGAGCAAAAACCTCTGAGGCTTATACCTTATTTATATATGCTGATGCAATTGAGATTTATGGAGGTTCGCCTGTGGGTGTTTATTATGGATTGCAGACTTTGATGCAAATGCTTCCACCTGAAATTGAGTCAGATAGTGTTGTTGATGGAGTCGAGTGGTCATTGCCTATAGCTGTGGTTGAGGATTTTCCGAGATTTAAGTATAGAGGTATGCATGTTGATCCTTGTCGTCATTTTATGCCTTTGGAGCATATTAGAAAGCAGGTGGATTGGATGTCGAAGTTTAAGTTTAATACACTTCATTTTCATTTGACAGACGACCAGTTGTGGACTTTTGAGGTGAAGAAGTATCCACTTTTGACAGAGGTGGGTACTCAAAGGACTAATGTGGATGGCTCGATATATAAAGGTGGCTATTTCACACAAGAGGAGTTGAGAGAATTGGTTGAGTATGCGGCAGTTAGGGGTGTAACTATTATACCAGAAATAGAGATGCCAGGTCATGCTATGGCAGCTTTGGCGGCTTATCCAGAGTATGGTTGTACGGGAGGACCATACAAAGTGCGCACTACTTGGGGTGTTGAAGAACATTTGTTGTGTGCTGGTAATGACTCTGTTTTTCAGTTTATAGAGGATGTTTTGACTGAGTTGGTTGCGGTGTTTCCAAGTGAATATATACATATAGGTGGAGATGAGTGTCCAACAAATATTTGGCATGAGTGTCCTAAATGTCAAGCTCGTATGCAGGCAGAGGGGTTGCAGACAGAGACAGAATTGCATGGGTATTTTATTCGCAGAGTAGAGCAGATATTGCATAAATTGGGCAGAAAGATGATAGGTTGGGATGAGATATTGGATGGAGGGGCTTCGGAGACAGCCACAGTGATGTCGTGGAGAGGAGTAAAAGGTGGTATAAAGGCTGCTAATCAAGGTAATCAAGTGATTATGACCCCTTGGGATGTTTGTTATTTCGACCATTATCAGGGTTCTAAATTGTTTGAACCAATGGCACAAAGTGGTTTTCTTCCACTTGAAAAGGTGTATAATTGGGAGCCAATATCGGATGAAATAGAGGTAGGACAGAGGGGTAAAATACTTGGTGGGCAGGCTAATCTTTGGGCAGAATATATGCCTGATTATAGGCAGGCGGAATATATGATTTATCCTCGATTGTTGGCACTGTCAGAGGTGTTGTGGTCATCTTCTTATCGTGATTATAAGAACTTCACAGAGAGGCTTGTAGAGGCTCAGAAACGCCTTGATTATGGTGGGATAAACTATCATATACCATTGCCAGAAGGACCTCAAGCTCAGTATATTGAGTTTTTGGATTCGGTGGAGGTAACACTCACTAATTCATTAATACAAAAACAGCAACCCTCAAGCAAGGCTCAAGCAACAAAACCGTTAGGTTATGAAATGCGTTATGAAGTAGAAGGAAATAAGGAGCAAGGAGTAGGGAATAATTGTGCATTCTGCATTATGAATTCTACATTATTGAAGGCTTATACTTCTTTTAATGGTAGAAATTCAGACACTATAGAGGTGTATTATAATAAATTGTCGGCTCCTCATTCTGCGGCTAAGGGGTTGTCTCATAATGGATTATATAGGCAGAGGGCGTATGGGTATTTTTGGAATACTGATAGTCTTGATTATGTGAAGTTTGATGTTGTGGATTTGGTAGATTCGCTTGTTTATGACTATAATGATAGTTATTTTGAGCCATGGATAGAGGTGTATCAGGGTTATATTAAGGTGGATTCGACTGATAGTTATTTGATTACTACTGATTTAGAGGAGTTGTGGGTGGATGATATAAGAGTAATCAATAATAATGGAGAGGTGAAACGTAATCAGACAAAGAGGGCGCAAATGGTGTTGGAAGAGGGATTTCATAGCATAAAGGCGGTGTATAATAATTGTGTGAATGATGGATTTCCAGCTCATTGGCGTAAGCCAGAGATTAGGATTAAGAGTGTTGATGATGAGGATTTTCGGGTGTTAGGGCCAAAGGATTTTTATAGATAACAGATAACAGATAACAGATAGAGATGGTACACATATACCGTCTCTTTTTTGTTTGTTGATGGGGATGTGGTATATGGGGGTCAAGTGATTTTAGATTATAGGAGAGGATGTTTGAAGGTTACTTTATAGTATGTTTATAGTATATTTATCCTATATTTATGGTATGTTTATAGTATGTTGTAGTTATGACGAGGTGTGGGTGAGATTTTTTTATTGAACTTCTTGTGTAATTCAGAAATAATCTTTACCTTTGCGGATGAATACACTGAGTAGCGTTCTCAGGTGGTTTTGTTGAAGCATTTTTGCTTTGTTCTTTCTAATTACGAAATTTGGCGATTTTGAGGTTCAGGAAGAATAAGTTTAAAAATGCCTATTGTTGTATATACAGCGTGGGCTTAACTTATTCGTAGAACCGAGGTCACGCCAAATACCTAACATTAGCGAGAAAGTTAAGTTCTCGCTTTTTTTTGTGTATCTTAGTTAATATCTTTTTATAAGAGTTGTGCCCGACACGTATTTAGGGATTTTGTCATGAAAAAAATTATTTTGTGTGTTATGTCTCTATTGTTTGCCATTGGAGCTTTTGCTCAAACTCAAGAGTTTGGTGTGGTTGTGGGTGGTTTAAATGGTTTGAGTTACAAAAAGATTATGAGTGAGAATTTTGCTATTCAAACTGATTTGGCTGTTGGTTTTCAAAGTACTACTGCGTTAGAGGAATTTACTTACATACGAGGTAAAATAGATATTTTTGATTTTACATTAAATCCTAACTTTTTATACAACAAAGAGTTGTCGCATGGATTATATGCATTTGCGGGTGGTGGTGTGAATCTTGGTTTGGCGCAAGATTTACCAAATGGATTTATTACATTTGGCAAATTTGGTCTAAATGCTATGCTTGGTGCAGGATATAAAATGGAGAATGTTCCGTTGTCTTTTTCTTTGGATTTTCGTCCAGGTTATGCCTTGTTAGTCAACTATTATTATGAAACTGTGTGGCATATATTCGATTGGCATTTAGCTGCCAGCGTGCGTTATTGTTTTTAATTCACATGTAATTATTAAGAGTTTTATAGGCAGATACTCAAAAATGGGTGTCTGCTTTTTTATGGATATATTTTGTGATAAAAATTTGTTTTTTTTGTAAAAAATTACTATCTTTGTGGCATGAAAAAAATAGTATTATTAAGTTTAATATGTTTTGTGGCAGTGGGTATTATTGCGGCAAAACCTCAGCGTGTAAAAAAACAGAGACAGAAAATGGTGAAAATTGAAACTACTCTTGGCACTATCAAGGTGAAATTGTATGATGAGACTCCGCTTCATCGTGATAATTTTCTTAAATTGGTGAAGGATGAATTTTATGAAGGTGTGTTGTTCCACCGTGTTATTAAAGATTTTATGATTCAGGCTGGTGACCCTGAGTCGAAAACTGCTGATGCAGGGGCTCGTTTAGGAGCTGGTGGATTGGGTTATACTGTGCCTGCTGAGATAGATTTTCCTAAATTCTACCACAAAAGGGGGGCTTTGGCTGCTGCTCGTCAAGGGGATATGGTTAATCCTGAGAAGAAATCAAGTAGTTGTCAGTTTTATATTGTGCAAGGTCAGACGTTCACTGATGAGCAATTGAATCAGATGGAGATGCGTCTTACTTATCAGTTGCGCATGAAAGAGCCTTTTAAATATACTGAAGAGCAACGCACTGTGTATAAGACTTTTGGTGGTACTCCTCATTTGGATGGACAATATACTGTGTTTGGCGAAGTGGTAGAGGGGTTTGATGTGTTGCAGAAAATATCAGAGGTGGAAACTGGTGCTGCTGACCGCCCTAAAGAGGATGTTAAGATTTTGACGGTGAAGGTTTGTAGGAAATAATTTTTTTATTTCAACATAAGTACATATTTTATTTATGGTTTACAAATTATAATTTGTATTTATAAGTTTATCTGGATAATAGTTTTTTTAAGTACAAAAAAAATATGTACTTATATCAAAAGAGTATTATGTACTTATGTTAAAAAATAGACAATACATGAAACTATTAGAATATAAAGGGGTTAATATTTGTCAGGAGGGTGTAGATGTGCTCTCTGGTGTGGATTTTTCGCTTGAACAGGGTGAGTTTGTGTATCTTTGTGGTAAAGTGGGTTCGGGTAAGAGTTCTTTGCTTAAGACGCTTTATGCTGAATTGCCTATAAAAGAGGGTGAGGCACGGATATTTGATTATGATTTGGTGAAGTTGAAGAGGAAGGATATTCCTATGCTTAGAAGAAAAATAGGTATAGTTTTTCAGGATTTTCAGTTGTTGAATGATAGAAGTGTGAGTGATAATCTTGAGTTTGTGTTAAGGGCAACAGGTTGGAAATCAAAGAAGGAGATTGATGACCAGATTGATTTTGTGCTTTCGACTGTTGGTATGGCAAAGAAGGGTTATAAATGGCCACATCAATTATCGGGAGGAGAACAGCAAAGGATTGTGATAGCAAGGGCGTTGCTTAATTCGCCTGAATTGATTATTGCTGATGAGCCAACTGGTAATCTTGACCCTCAAACGGGTAGGGAATTGATGGAATTGTTGCATGCTATATCGCAAAGTGGTACTGCTGTGATTATGGCTACGCATAATATGCAATTTATAGAGGAGTATCCTGCTAAGTGTTATATTTGCGAGGAGGAAAGATTGCAGAGAATGGGAGAATAAGGAATAGGGATATATGATGTATAAAAAACGGAACTCATTGGTTTGGGTTCCGTTTTTTGTAATAAAATATTGAGAAGAGGGGGATTAGCACATTCTGTGTAGATAATCTTCGTAGGTGTAGGTGCGGAGGATTTCTATTGTGCCATCTAAGTGTCGTAGTGCAATAGATGGGTGGGTAATTCCATTAAACATGTTGGTTTTCACGTTAGTATAATGGTTCATGTCTTCAAATATTATGCGTTCGCCTACTTGCAATTCATGGTCAAATTGCCATGAACCTACAAAATCGCCACTTAAACAGCTATTTCCGCCCATGCGATAAGAGAGTTGAGAGTTTTCTTTGTCTATAATTTTTGCTCCGATAATTTTAGGTTGATAAGGCATTTCGAGACAGTCGGGCATGTGGCAAGCAAATGATACATCGACAATAGCAGTGCGGATGCCATGATTTTCGACAATATCTTGTATTTCTGAAACTAATACTCCTGTGCGCCAAACATGGGCAGAGCCTGGTTCTAAGATTACATGTAGGTGAGGATGACGAGCTTTGAAATTTTTAATCAGTTGGATAAGGTGCTCTGTGTCATAGTCTTTGCGAGTCATAAGGTGTCCGCCTCCCATGTTTATCCATTTGACTTGACGGAGCCAAGGAGCAAAGCGTTCTTCTACTACTTTGAGTGTGTTTTCTAAATCATAAGATGTTGATTCGCAGAGAGTATGGAAGTGTAGTCCTTCGATGCCTTCAGGTAATTGTTCGGGTAATTGGTCACGAATAAT
The DNA here is from genome assembly GCA_045658305.1 of Candidatus Aphodosoma sp. Classification (GTDB taxonomy): domain Bacteria; phylum Bacteroidota; class Bacteroidia; order Bacteroidales; family Paludibacteraceae; genus Aphodosoma. The sequence goes on from JAZOUT010000127.1 coordinate 25,152, forward strand.
ACCAAAGCGTGAACCAGGTGCACAAGGGTTATAGAGGTCAGTCTCTACATCTGAATATTCAGGATTGATGCGCACACCGCATGATATGCCATATTTTTCTGTTACTGTTTTATGACGATGGTATTGAGCAAGTGAATTGAATGTGATGTGCGAAGAGCATTGAGCAATAGTCTCAATCTCAGAGTCTTTATATACGGGAGCAAAAGTATGAGCTTTGGAGCCTAATTTTTCGAAAGCCAATCTTGCTTCTGACAAGGAACTTGCAGTAGAATGAGGGATATACTGACGTGTGATGTCAAACAACTTCCAAATAGCAAAAGCTTTGAATGCCATAATGATTTCAGCACCAGAGCGTTCGCTAACTGATTTGATTAGTTGCAAATTGCGATGCAATAATTCTTCTTCTACTACATAGCAAGGAGAAGGAATTTCGGAAGTATTGTAATCAAATTTATCAAAAGAATTCATTGTAGTATTTGTATTTTTTATAATGGATTACAAAGTTACTAAAAAATGTTGAGAGTATTGGGTATAGGTGGATTTTTTTTTGTAATTTTGTGCCATAAATATTTATAGAACGATTATGAATAAAAAAACACTCTTTTCATTGTTGCTTATAGCTGTAGCTGTATATTTTTTATTTGCTGAATTTCCAAGTGATAAAAAGCCTGAATATCAACACAGCGATGGATTCGTATTTGGTACGGTGTATAGCATAACTTATTCAAATTCAGGTGATAAGGATTTGTCTATTCCAATCAAAAATGCATTAAATGGAGTAAATAATTCACTTTCGATGTTTAATAGCGAGAGTACAATTTCTAAAATTAATAATAATCAACCTGTAGAATTGGATTCTTTATTTTTAATGGTTTGGGAAATGGGGCAATATGTTAGTCGTTGTTCAAAGGGTGCATTTGATATGACTGTGGCTCCATTAGTTGATTTATGGGGTTTTGGACTTAAGAATCGTGAGCAAGTGACAGATGCGGAAGTTGATAGTATTCGTCAGTATGTGGGTTATGATTTAGCTGTATTAGAAGGTGGTATGATTCATAAAGCTTATCCTGAGATGCGAATAGATGCAGGTGCTATTGCTAAGGGTTATGCTTGTGATGTAGTGGCTGATACGTTGGAGGCATACGGATGTACTGATTTTTGTGTGGAGATAGGTGGGGAAATTGTGGTGAAAGGACTTAATTCGAAAGGTGTTGATTGGCATATTGCAATTAATAAGCCAGTAGAAGATTCGTTATGTGTCAATAGGGAAATACAAGAGGTGGTGGAATTGACTGATTGTGCTATGGCAACAAGTGGTAATTATCGCAATTATTATGAAGTGGCTGGTAGGAAATATTCTCACACGATTGATCCTCGTACGGGTTATCCTGTTGAGCATAACTTGTTGAGTGCTACTATTGTTGCTCCTAATTGTATGATTGCTGATGCTTGGGCTACTGCTTGTATGGTGGTTGGTTTGGAGAAAGCTAAAGTATGGATTGACAATCGTAGTGATATTAAGGGTTATTTGATTTATGAAGAGGATGGTGAGATAAAAACTTGGAAAAGTGATGATTTTTAATAATTATTAAAATATGAAAAAAGTATTATTGTTTTTGTTGTGCATTGTGAATTTTGCATTATGTGTTAATGCTCAAGAGGGTGAAGATAGGGGGTATGTTGTGAAAGTGGGTGATATGGCACCTGATTTTACGCTTAAGATGGATAATGGTAGGACTATTCATCTTAGTGAATTACGTGGTAAGGTGGTTATGCTTCAGTTTACTGCCTCATGGTGTGGTATTTGTCGTAAGGAGATGCCTCATATTGAGAGTGATATTTGGCTTCGTCATAAAGATGATAAAGATTTTGTGTTGGTGGGTATTGATAGGGAGGAGACTGCTGAGAAAGTGGCTTATTTGAAGGATGTTACGAAGATTACTTATCCTTTGGCATACGATACTACGGGTGATGTTTTTAGATTGTATGCTCATCCGAATGCGGGTATTACGCGTAATGTTTTGATTGATAAAAAAGGGCGTATTGTGCTATTGACTCGTAAATTTGAGGAGCAGGAGTTTAAGGGGCTTTGTGGGAAGATTGATGAGTTGTTGAAATAGTGGTTTTGAATGTGAATACACAATGTGAGTGTGTATTTTTTAGGTTGCTTGCACCTTGCTTGAAGGTTGCTGTATCCTATATTTAAATTTTGAGATTTTTAGGATTGAATACACACTGAGAGTGTGTATTTGTATTGGATAAAAAAGGGTTGCAATTTTGTGTTTGCAACCCTTTGTTTTGTGATTATTTTAATGTGTTGAGCAATACGTTGAGAGCATCTATTGTGTCTTGATGTTCGTCAATCCAGCCTTTAGTGTTTGTAACGTTGTCTTGAACTTTTTTCCCTGTTTCGCTATTTGCGATTTTTTCAACCAATGTATTAATTACTGCATCGGCATTTTCTTCGTTGATGAGTTCGCCTGATTTAGCTTTTAGGCCTTCGACAAGAGCTGTATATTGTGATTTGTCTTTGTAGTTGGCTTTAATGATTTTTGCATTTTGTACGATGACTGCCATTTGGAGATATGTTGTTGGGTCTTCGTAGTTGATTTTGCCATTGGTTGCTTTTTGGTCAGAGAAGAACTTCAACGCAGCACCAAGTTGTTCGCCAGCTTTGAATAAATCGCTTGTAGGATTTGTGGTAGTTGTAGATGGAGTTGTTGTTACTGCATTTTGAGTAGTACCACAACTTGCAATACATGCCAATATGCTAACGATTAAGAGAAATGAGAGTAATTTTTTCATAATTATATAAGGTTATAGGTTATAAAAAAGTATGGTTTACTGATTTGTAAACCATACTTTAATTTTTATATTACATCTTGTCGGCAACAGCACGGCCAGCACGTAATGCGTCAATGTTGGCATTTACGATAGCTTCGCCTTTACGTCCGAAGTTGTTACGTACTGCATCTTCGAGTTTTTCGATGTCAATACCGAGATATTTAGAAGCAGCACCAAGAACTACCATGTTAGTTCCTTTTGGGTTGTGAACCTCTTTTGCGATAGTATCTGCGTCGAATACGATGCTATGTGGCAATTTGTTGATTTCGGCGATGATAGCCTCTTTTTCAGGGTAGTTAGGGATGTTGATGAATGGATTTTCGTTAGTGATTACCCAACCATCTTTGCTGAGGAATGGGAGATAGCGAAGAGCTTCCATTGGTTCAACTGAAAGGATAATGTCGCATTCGCCTTCTGGGATAAGGTCAGAAGCGATAGGTTTGTCGCTGATACGAAGGTGAGATTGTACGTCGCCACCACGTTGACTCATACCGTGAGTTTCGGCTTGTTTCATATACCAACCCATGTCGAGGGCAGCTTTTGAGATGATTGCAGCTGAACTTAAGGCGCCCATACCGCCTACGCCACAAAGAATAATATCTATTTTCATATTTTTTAGATTTTTAGTAGTTTAGTAGTAAGTCAGAATAGTCCGACAATTTTTTATTATGCTTTTTTAGCTGCTTTGAGACGTTTGTTCAATGCAACGATACATTCGCGACGTGGGATGATTACAGAAACACCTTTGTAAGCGATTTCTTCTTTCATGATAGCCACGTTTTCTTCGAAGTATTTTTTGAGTGGATTGATCACGCGGATGTGAGCAGGGTCAACACCAAGACCAGTACAGATGCTTTCGATGCGGCCTGTAGCTGATGATTTTTGTGAACCAGTCATACCTGTGATACCGTTGTCGAGGATGATAACTGTTACGTTAGCATTGTCAACGCAGCAATCCAACAAGCCTGTCATACCTGAGTGAGTGAATGTAGAGTCGCCGATAACTGCTACTGATGGCAACAAGTCAGCCTCTGAAGCACCTTTAGCCATAGTGATAGAAGCACCCATGTCTACAGTAGAGTAGATAGCTTGGAATGGAGGCAATGCACCGAGTGTGTAGCAACCGATATCAGAGAATACGCGACCACCAGGGAATGATTTCATTGCTTCGTTCAATGCTGTGTATGAGTCGATATGAGGACATCCGTCGCACAATTTTGGAGGACGTGGAGCTACGAGTGATGGAATTGGCATACCTTCTTTAACTTCCAATCCGAGAGCTTTACCTACCAAGTTAGGTGAGAGTTCGCCTACGCGTGGCAATGTGCCATCCAAACGACCTTTAACTGCTTTGCCTTTGTTGAGCATACCGCGAAGAAGACGTTCGTAAAGAGGTTGGCCTTCTTCAAGGATAAGCACCTCTTCGCACTCTTCATACAAGCGGTTAATCATAGCCTCAGGCATAGGGTATTGGCTGATTTTCACTACTGGATATGGGCATTCTGAGTCGCGGAAGTTTTCCATCAAGTAGTTGTAAGAGATACCGCAAGCGATGATACCGAGTTTTTTGTTAGGACCATCGATATATTTGTTGAAACCG
>JAZOUT010000128.1:0-2982 GCA_045658305.1 Candidatus Aphodosoma sp.
GAAAATTTTATAGTAAATATTCTAGCCCCAACAGCAAGTTTTATAGGGTTCATACTTGTGTTGGTTAATACTACAGAAATACAACCGCAATAACCTGGCTCCAGAAAAGAATTCATGGTTAGTCCTAAACGAGCATATGAACTTCTAACATCAATTGTCGCCATTAGGTTATTGGGCAATTTGACATATTCAAGAGTTGATGCCATAATAGTTTGATTAGGATGAAGAAAAAAAGTTTCCCCTATCTGTCGTCTTGTTTCTTGATAAAATTTGTAAACATTTTCGTATGCGTCATATTCTCTCGTCGCATCGATAAAAGGATCGCGACATTTTATTGACACAAGAAAGTCACAACCTAATCTTAAATCAACAGAAATATTTGTAACTTGATTTTGATCTAAAAGAGGTCTTATATGTAGTTGCTTTTCTGCTAAAGCTTTATTTATTTCATTCTTATTTAGGTACATTGTTCCACTTTTTTTGAATTAAATAATTGCTTATAGATTTTTCCACAAGGTTATTGAGTATAGAATACAATTGTGATGGATTAAGATCTTCCACCAGATTATTTTGTTTTTTAAATTCACTTCTATCCCCATACCATATGTCCCATGCCACAGCAAATAGTGAATACAAATCTTTCTCTGTCGTTAATTCCAAAGGGAGTAATTTGTACAGATCACTAGCATCGATAGTATTATTAAATACCAGCAATTGTTTTCCGCATATCACCCTTAATGCATTTTGTATTGTATCCACAACATAATTAGATTGATTGCTTAAAAAACTATCTGTAACAAATGCTCTTAATTTATTTGAAGGATGAAATGGGCAATCAATATCACTATTTTGTATAGGGAAGGTACGATAATCCAAATATCTATACAATGTGCTTCCCACATAACTTGCAGCGAATATATCAGCAAAATATTCTTGCCAATATGATAGCATCTTTGAGTAAATGTCCTTGTTTATTACTTTGGTTGTTTTAAAATCAACAATATCCGCAGGACTCTTTGCTTGTAGAAATCTAAAGTGGTCTGTAACATTACTATTAAAGCCATTATGTTGATAATTATTTAATAATTCAAAGTCTAGCAGTCTTTCTGATATTGACAGTGTGTTATCAACAAAATGTCCTATTTCGTGAAATAACACAACATTATTTAAGTAGTCTCTATAGTATCTATGTGGAATAGATAAAAGAATTGTCCTTTTTTGGGTATCTGCAATGCCATAATCTGATTCAATGGTTTTAAATAGAATATCTTCTTTGGGGAATACAGAGAAGCTATAGTCTCCAAAATGAGTTAATATTATATACTTATCAATATCAGGTATCCATTCAGAAGCAACAGCCTTAAGAGTTTCTGTCAACTCGTACGGAGCATTCGTAGATGTGTTATTTGATAAGCAATTAATCCTATTTTGAAAATATTCTATAGACAATATTAAAAACTGCTTTTGGGTTAAATCTAACGAATCTATGTTTGGTGCTAAATCACGAAGTTTTTTATAGAATATTCTAAAATAATCATGATACACCTGTATATCTGTATTTGAATACTTGTTGTTTCTTGATTTTTTCCAAGTATCAAACAATTTAACCAATTCAAATTGTATAAAATTATCCATATTATTCAAGAGATTCTATAATTCGTTGAATGTCATCACGAGTTAAATCTTTTTCCAAATCATAGTTCAATAAAAAATCCTTGCTATATCGTGAAATATACATAACATCTGAAACCCTATCAGATGCTAGATGAAACAAATCTATCTCTCCAATGCTTATTTGTTTTGCCTCATGTACTATTTTGGTTATATGTTGTCGTAAAATCAAAGAATTATCGTAATCTGTATAAATTCTTTTTAATACAATTTTCAACAATAGCTGAGGATCCTCTCTTAAATCTTTTGCAAATAACATATTGCTGTAATTATTGTAATGTTAATATTTCGTTCATTTTATTTATTGCCTCTTGTTCTTTGAGGTATGCTTGATAGCGTAACTCGTTGGCTTCAAGAACAAGGTCGTTGATTTTTTGCTGTATATCCTTGTTTTTAAGCAATGGAATGGCAACTGTTGATAATTGATTATCATCGATTTCGTCAACAACAGCACCGTATGTATTTCTCACGATGAGTGGCTTTGTGTAAGGAGAATCTAACCATGCGAAAATATAACCAGCCATAGATTCTGTAGCAGGTTTTATTCGCATAACATGTTGATTCAGTGTCCATCCTTCCCAATGCTCTGGGACTATCATAACCTTACCTATTGTACCACTGCACGTTACGGCACACATATTTTTCTCCAATAGTAATTGGTCTTCGATGCGATCACCGTGATGCGCTAATGATAAATATTTTATATTTGTTGGATTCAACGACAATAATTGTTTACCACCAAAGAATGGCACACCGTGTTCTTTGTCAACATAAATACGCTTAAATCGTCCAGGCAGTATTATGTCACTAGAAATACTAGGATCGCTCAATGTCGTCACCTCCGCAGCGTTGAGAGATATAGCCTTGATGATTTCATCAACCACTGGTATATGATACGAACCATCCAAACGACCATTTAGTTGGCTCGCTTTTACGACATAGTTTTGGAAACCTTTATTTTCGGCATAGTTCATACCTTTGATTGTGCTGATGTCTGGCAACTGCAACTCCTCGTATAAAAGTTTCTGTGCCTCATCAATTAAATCATTCGATTTGTCTCGCAGGTCGTATGACTCCACAATAAGATTATGTATTGCCTCCTTTAACTCTTTTGGGGCATTAGGTATAGGAACATTTGCCAGATGTTCCGGCTCGATGTGGTCAATTACCGCGCCATAATTATTACTTTGCAAAATCAACAGGCCGGTTTCTGTATTTAAGAATGCATATACATATCCTAAATCAAAATCGTTCTTAAAGACAACACGCAATAGGTCGTGACTGAATACGCAATTGTCTAATCGTCGTCTA
>JAZOUT010000129.1:0-4334 GCA_045658305.1 Candidatus Aphodosoma sp.
CCGAAAACGAAGCCAAAGATCCTCTGCGTGCTCAGTGATGTAGATAATATCCATGTCGGATTGCTTGATTTTCATACTTTGTAACACTAAAAATATGATACAAAGATACAAAAAATATCTGATATACGCAAGTGTAATACACTATATATCAACTATTTATGTAGAATTTACAAGACAATATAAACCCTATACAATCCTAGTGCCAAGTTATAGGTAATTACCACTTAGCTATATGATAAGTTTGTAACAGATAAAGACCAATCATCCTTTGCCATTTATGCAAAATTCGCGTAAGTGGCATTTTTTTTGTTCTACTACTTGCTCAATTCAAAAAAATGTTGTAATTTTGCAGTCGATTCAGCCAGCCCGAAGGGATGGGTGGGTCAAGACATAATGGATTTCGTGCTTCGCAAGTGCTGCATGTTGTAGGTTTATTTCTACAAAGTGTTTCATTGAGAAGCAGGAAAAGGACGTTTTCTGAACGTTATCTTCTACGATCGAACTTCGCAACTTTGGTTTACCAGAAGATATCGCAACGAAGCGTCCATGCCGAGTGTATTATACCTATATGCGAAAATGTGTCCGTGAGGATACTGCGCATATGTCATTATATAATACGCGATTGGCGTGGGCTGGCTGAGTTGCTTATCTTGGTAAAAGGCAATGCGAAGGCCAGATCGTGGGATAAGCAAGAAAGTTTCTCCCACGTCTTTTTTTGTATCCATAATCGTAGTATTAACTTTAATGCCGAAGCAGGGAGAGTGGTAGGCAAGTGAATGCAATTATGGATAATGAAAAAGTACCGCTTTGGGTTTATCGGTCAATGAAAAAGCAAGACTTGGACAATGATTACTTCTTCTATGAAGATAGCACTATTCTTCATCATTATGATCGAACGATAACTAAACGAGATGTTGAGGAGGATATTTTGCCAAAAGACATTCCTGAATATGAAAGAGAGAAAATTCTCACAAAATGCAAAATGGAATGTCCTAACGAAATTTTTGAACGAATAAAACTCATATTGTATGGGCAATAATATTATAATAATTATAAAAAAGGAGGAACTATGCCAATAATTCAAATTCAGAACAGGAAACCAACCAATCAACTTGGTGATTTGTTAACAACATTGTATGATGTTTTGCTTTTATGTGAAACAGAAGAGAAACTTATAAGCAATAGTACAAAAGCTTCTAAGTGGATGCAATTTGTGAAATCAAATCAAGTAAGTTTAATATATAACCATGATGTTACAAAGGGAGTATTTAAATCACAAAAAATAGATAATACTGAGCATCTCGTAATAGATGGAACATATGCTAAACAAGAAATCAATAATACAATCGTTTTCGTTCATAAACAAAAACGTGTGTTTACGAGTTTATTTTCACACATAAGAAATGCCTTTGCACATAACCAAATCTTTATTGATGGAGAGTATGTAACTATGTATGATCTATTAAAACCGACATCATCTGCCTTTACAATGATTGCTCATGTGAAAACTGAAGTGTTAATAGAATTAATCAAAACGATAAAAGAACTAAAAGAATAATTATTATGAAAACAATTAAATTTTTGCTGACAACGATAGCGGTGCTAATGGGCAGCGTAATGGCAAATGCCTATGATTTTGAGGTAGGTGGAATATATTACAATATTATTTCTGCTACTGATTTGACAGCAGAAGTCACAAATGGTGATAATAAATACACGGGTGATGTAATAATTCCAAGTACAGTAAATTACAAGTCAAGAGATCTAGCCGTTATAGCCATCGGGGCGAGTGCTTTTTATGGATGCGATGGACTTACATATATTTCAATTCCAGATAGCGTAAGGCGTATAGGCGCTGGAGCATTCGACAATTGCACTTCACTAAAAGAAGTGCGCATTGAAAATGGATATACAAATCTTGAGTTAGAACATAGTAATCATGCCAGTTCTTCGTCCTCGAATGATAATGTCTATTATTATGATCGTTACGGACTATTTCATGATTGCCCTTTAGAAAGGCTATATGTAGGGCGTGACCTTCGTTATAAGTTGGGAAAAATTTACGGTGGAAATAGTGGTTATGTTTATTTTTACTATTACGATCATTCACCTTTCTACAACAATACAGAATTAAAAGTTGTAACAATTGGCGACTGCGTTTCGACAATAGGAGAATCGTTATTTGCAAAATGTAGTACATTAGAAAACATTATAATTTCAAATAATGTAACAAGTATAGGTGATGGAGCATTCTCTAATTGTAGTAGTTTAAGGAATATTACGATTTCTAAGAATGTAACACTAATAGGAAATCGTGCTTTTAGTAATTGTACTTCCTTAAAAGAACTACATATAGAAGATGGAGGCACTGAGATTGAAATGGGATATGGCGAAAGCTATAAGGATGAAGATCGTTATTACGGATTATTTCATGATTGTCCCTTGGAGTCGCTTTATATAGGTCGTAATCTTACATATAAAGTAATTGAGCAAGGCGGAACAAACCATTATTTTGATTCTCCTTTTGGGAAAATAAAAACTTTGAAATCAGTAACAATTGGTGATAGCGTGACGGCAATAGGGGTAGACTTATTCAATGAATGTCGTAATCTTACTTGTGCAATAATTGGCAATAATGTAAAAGAGATAAAAAAGAATGCATTCAATAGATGTGATAGCCTTACAAATATATCCATTCCAAATAGTGTTACTACAATTGGCGACTTTGTGTTCGAATATTGCTGTAGCATTACTGATATTACAATTCCTAATAGCGTTGAAAAAATAGGTTATGCAGTTTTTAAAAATTGTACCTCATTAAAATATGTGAAAATTGAAGATAGTAAAACATATCTTACAGGGGATGATTATAAGAGGCAATTTGACAACTGTCCTATAGAAGAATTATATTTAGGACGTAATACTATGGACATTGGTATTAATCTCAATAATATCAAATCGCTAACTATCGGAAATCCTGTAACAAATGTAGACATATATGGAACTTTTAACTCTTCTCTTGAAACTATCACTTTAATGTGTTCAAATCCTCCAGTAATAAGACGGGAGTGTTTTCTAAGTTCTAACTATGTAAACTCGGTAGTATATGTCCCACAAGGTACATTGGCTGCCTATCAAGTAGCAGATGTATGGAAAGATTTTTGGGACATTCAAGAGTATGTTTTGGACAAAAAATTCTGTGTCAATTATTATATAGACGGGGAACTTTATGCAGTAGATAGTGTCAAATATTGTGATACAATTATATTACGAGAAGAACCAATAAAAGAAGGATATACATTTAGTGGTTGGAGTGAAGCTCCTGAAACAATGCCTGCTCACGATGTAGAAATTTATGGAAACTTCTTCTTGTCAAGTGCTGTGGATAACATAGATGTGCCAACAAAGAAATCGCAAAAAGTAATTGAAAATAATCAACTGTTTATTCTCTTACCGAACGGCAAAAAGTACAATGTCATGGGACAAGAGTTGTAATCCCTGTTTTTACACATTACACCTTATACTTTACACAAAAATCGCCCACAGTGGCGATTTTTGTTTGCATATATCAGAAAAAAAACATTACCTCGCAGCACTTTTTGTGCAATTTAATAATCGGTAGAATATGAAAGAGTTAGAGAATACTCTTGTTTGACCCAGCACCCACCTATGAACATCTTAGTGGTAACGAAGTGGTTTCGAAAGATACTCGGAAAATAGTGGAAACTTCGCGATTCGATTAATTAACCAGCTCTTTGACCCTTATTATCGTCAGCCCATCGCGGAGGGGCAATATCACTTTCTCCAGTCGCTCGTCTTGCATCACCTTATCGTTAAAAGCACGCAGGGCAACGGTCTGCTTGTCTTTGTCGTAAGCGGACTCAATGATATGTCCATCCCACAGGGTGTTATCTGCCAATATCCAGCCACCTTTGCGCATGAGTGGAAGCACTAAATCCAAGTAATCGCAATACTCCTTCTTATCCGCATCAATAAAGACGAGGTCGAACTCTGCGCCTTTACACTTTACACCTTCCACCTTCAACTGCTGTAGCACAGCCTTGGCATCACCAATCACCAACTCAATCTTCTCGCCCAAGGGTGAGAGCGATAGGTTGCGACGGATACTGTCCTCCATCTCATCATTGTGCTCAATGGTGATAAGTTTGCCATCCTCGGTCAGTCCCTCTGCTAAGCAGAGGGCAGAGTAGCCCGTGAAAGTGCCCAACTCCAATATGCGTTTGGGCTGAATCATCTGGCTAATCATACTCAGCACGCGCCCTTGCACATGCCCTGACAGCATACGAGGATTGATAACCTCAAGGTGTGTGCTA